>CAZSHF010000012.1:0-49125 GCA_964606655.1 uncultured Treponema sp. | reverse complement strand
AAAAAGAATCGTCAAAACTTCCATTATGCAAATTACAAAAATAATAATGCAAGTTGTGTTCAAGTTTGTTTTTTGATGCCTACTGATTACAGAATTGCTTTCAATCAAAAAAAACAACATCACAAGCGAGAAAAGATTTATGAAAGTAATTGCACAAAAGTAGGGTGTCATAAGTTTTTGTTTCGGTGTATTAGACTTGTTCGATAACTTCGTTATCAACAAGTCGACGAGTTTAAAATCGCTTAAATAGCGCGATTTTAAACATCGTACTTCAAAGCAACCTGTTCTGAAACTGAAGTTTCCGAACAGATTTATTTTATATCAGAATATTTATGAAAAGACTAGATTAGGAAAGATTGTGTAAAAATTTAGAAAATGCGGATTTCCGGCGGCAAAATCAATGCGCAGAATTGCAGTTTTTGAAACTTGCGCGCGATATAAAAGTATGAGAAAGAATATTTTTATGTCCGCGCTTTCTTGCTCCGTGGCGTTTTGGTTTCCGGCTGTTTGTTTTGCGGCGGTTTTGTGCTTTTTTTCAGGATTTTCGTTTGTCTCCTGCTCTTCAGGTTTTGAAGACCACTTGCGCGAGGCTTTTGGCTTTTCTGAACGCGAGCTTGTTCCTTTCGTTCTTCCTGAAATTGAAAACTGTTCCGAATGGAATGTTTCAGTCCGCTCTGGAACAAGTTTTTCTGAATTTACGGTTCATTGCAGAAAAGAAAAGGCAGGTGTTTCTGATTTTTCGCTTTCGCTTGAGAAAAATGTTCCCTGTTCTGTTAAAGCGGTTCCGGTTCTGAAAGAAGATTTTCAGTCGGACAAAGAAATCTCGTTTTCCGAAGAAAATAATTTTTCTTTTGCGGAAGAAAGTTCCTCGTTTGAAGAAAACGGTTTGCCGTCCGAGGAAGAAAGTGTCCTGGCATCACAGAATCCGCTTGTCTACGGACTTGTCTATCCTTTTGTTTCAGAGTTCAGTCTGCTTCACGGATTTTCCGCCGAGATTCTTGAGACTTTTTACAAAAACGCGGAAAAATCGGGAAACTCCGACAGAACCATGAAAGATTTCATTTCGCGTTTCAACTGGAAAAAATTCTGTTCGGCTCTGGAAAACAACAGAAACGCAGATGAAAACTACAATCCGTGGCTTTTGGACCGGAAGAAAATCCTTAAAGCGATAGAATCAAGAAAGTTTTCGGCAAGCCTTCTGAAAGCATGAAAAAAGCATGAAAAAAATTTTGACATCTGGCAAATCTGTTGTGCGATAAAAGCGGATAAAAAGTTGAAGGAGCGCAAAAAACAAAAACGGATTTTATAACAATGTGATTGCATCTGAAATACAGAGCTCAGTGAAAAGCGTTGTGACAAGTTTTGTGAACGAAATCTTAAAGACAGACTTTGATGTCAGTTTCTATGATTTTTCAAACGCTTATGTGCTGTTCACAGAGAACCTTGCGGAATGGTACAGCCTTGTGGGGTTTGAAAACGGAGCGTATGGAGAAGCTGCTAAAGTTCCGAAAAATAAAGGAATTGAGATAGGCTCAAGTCGTTATAAATGCCAAGGTGTGTTTTCTAGTCTTGTGTCTGAGAATATCGTTTCAGCGGACAACATAATTGACATTATAAAGTCTGATGCTGTGGTTACATTCCAGGAATTCTATAATTCCTTGGTGAGAAAATATCCAGTCAAGAAAGATGAGATAAAAAGTATTTTTAAAGACTCCTATAAGTCTGATGGAAACCCATTGAAGTATTGAAAATCAAGGAGACGAGATATGAAATTGAAATGCCTTCCTGTCTTGCTTGTTTTTCTTCTCACTGGCTGCGAGGATTTGTATCCTGCTCTTGAAACTATAGATGTTTCCCTTGCTGAAGAAACTGAAAATTTCTCTGTGAATCAAGAAATTAAAGTGAATATTTCGGGATATATAGATTCATTGTTATACGACAAAGTTAATATATCTTTCGGGCTTGCAATGAAAGCCGAAGCAAATGGTGAGGATTATACAGAACGCGGCGACTTCTTGAATTTTAGTTCGACAACATCAATTTATAAAGGATCTGTATCAGCTATGTTCTTAGGGGAGGATGATTTAGGCGATATTAATCACAACTTCTCGTTCACAGTAGCGAAAAGCGGATATTATGAACTTTGGGTAGGAATTGTGGTATACGGAAGAAAACCTGCTGAATTGAGGGAATCGTCGTATTCAAAGCTTATTCATTTCACAGTGAAATGAGTTCGCGTTTTCAAAATCCTTGAGGTTGCTTTTTGTGTGCCGCTTAAATATACTTTTTTTATGATAAGACGAGCCTTAAAAATCTTCTTCAGTTCTGCTGATTGTTCTGATTCTGCGGATTTTTTTAATCCTTTTGGTTTTGCATTTGCCTGTGCCGTTCTGATTTTGTCTTTGTTCTGTTTTTCCTGCAAAGGCAAGAGCGTTCAGGTTCAGGAAGCTGGCGAGATACGCGTTTCCTCTTCGTACAGATTTTATTATTTCTCTGACGGATTTTATAAATCCGCCGGTAAGGTTTCAGAGATTCCTTCTGTTCCGTCAAAGCCTTGGACTGAATCTGTCAGGATTTCCTCGATGTCGTCGTCTTTGTCTTTGGCTTCTTCTGACGGATTTTATTCCGGCGCATATCCTTCGTCTGAATATTCTTCCGCTTCGGATTTTCAGGATTTGCCTGATGAGAAAAAACGCGTATCAAAAGCGTTTGCGGTTGTGAACAGGACAGGAATCATGGTTTTTGAAAACGATTCGGTTTCGTTTTATCCTGACTCCCGGCTTTTTCAGGGCCGGACCGCTGGAAATCTTGTGTTTTATGAAGGAACTCCTTTGTATTCTCTTTACAGAAGCTCTTTTTTCAATGATTCAAAGGTTTCTGAAAGAGGTTTTCATCCTTTTCTGGTTCAGTTCCGCGACGAGCAGAAAATTTCCTATCCGATTCTGAATGTTGAAAACCTGGGATTCGGAGCGGACACTGAAATAACTGATTATGTCTGGGACGGAAAGACTTTTGTCCTGAGCGCGAAGAATTCGGGAAATTCAAAAATCGATTTTTCGTATCTGGCTTTTCAGCCTAAGGAGAATCTTCTTTCTATCACGCCTGAAACCGCTTCGTCTAAAATTCATGTGACGGAATCTTCTGTGAACACATTCCGCGCCGTCCAGGCGATTCAGGATTACAAAAACGCTCCGGAACGGATAAAAGATGTCCTTCAGTCTGTGAAAAGAGCTGAATTTCTGGTTTCTGTGAAGACCGCAGGCGGACACAGCCCCAGAAAATTCATAAAGTCAAAATCTTATGCGCCTGACGAAAACTTTGGAGAAGAGAACGGAACATCTGAAAGCAGAATGTCCGGAACGGAAAAAACTCCGCTTTCCGCAGAGGCTATTCTTTCGGATTTATGGTGCGGAGTTCTTTTTCAGGACGGGACTTTTTTTATGAAAGGCTCGCTTGAAGGAGAAAGGATTATAAACGGCGGAAAAACTGTCGCTCTCCGGCTTCCAAAGCTTCCTCTCGGCTTTTCGTACACGGGATTTGCAGTTTCTGGCGGAACTCTTTATGCGTCCTGGGAGGAAACCGATTTTTACAAGACAGGAAGAAGCGGCTTTATTTCCGTGGATTTGAAAAAACTTTTGTACTAGTTTCTCCGCATTGTTTCGTTTTATTTTATCAAGTCGCGGAGCGTTGCAATCTCAAATCCTTCATCCAGAAGCGTGCTGAAAAGCAGGTCCAGGACATCGTAAAGATATGATTCCCTCTCGCCGTGAGAAATTCCTGCCGTTACAGAAATCACTGTCTCCGCGTTCCTCTTTGCTGTGTTCATGTAAGAATCTATGATTTGTGTCGCTGTCTTGTATTCCGCTTTTCTGGAAACTGATTCCTCCAAAGTCACTATGTCAAGCCCGCGGCACATTGAATCCGCGTAGATGTAGCCTGCGTTTTTTCCTGCCTGAATGATTTTGTCGTTTTTCGCGTAATACGGAGAATGCCAGTAAAGCGAAAGCTCTTTTCCTGTGCGCTGGAAAAACTCATCCTCGTTCCGGGCAAGTCCGCGGCGTATGAAATTTTCGTCCAGAAGATAATCGTTTTCCGTTTTCGTTCTGTCTGTTTTGCTTGCGAACGCTTCTGCGTTTCCGCTGGTCCCGGAATTTCCTGCAAGGTTCGCTGTCGTGAAGAACATCGAGGCGCATTCGTTTCTGCTGTTCGCGATGCGGTTTGTCTCGTTCGGATAACGGCGGATAAATTCTCCGTTCAGAAAAAATGTTCCTGAAATCCTGTATTTTTCAAGCTCGTGGAGAATCCGCGCGATTCCGTCCGCGTTGTCGTAAGCGTCGAAGAAAAAAGCGATTTTCTTTTTAGGCGCGGATTTTTCAATGCTTTCAGAAAAAATCGCCTTTGTGGAAGGTTTTCCTTTAAGGCTTCTTGCGTACAATGCGTTCCCGTAGTTCGGATTCTGGGTTCCACCCGTGAAGACGCGGTAATTCTCGTTCCTGTTTATGTTTGTGTGTCCGCCGGAAGCTCCGTTCGCTCTCCAGACTTTTTTGTTCTTGTCAAAGACTGCGCTTGTTCCGTTTTTCAAATCCGCGCTGATTTCGTTTCCGTTTGTCCAATATGCGTTTTCCGCCTGCGACAAAAGGATGTTTTTCCATGAATTGTCAGATTTTGTCCATTTTTTTGTCGTCCGTTCTCCGCCCGCGTAAAGATTTCCGGAATCGTCCCATACGACATCTTCTGTCTTTTCGCCTGCAATCTCCGTGATTTTTCTCCAGTCCGAAGTCTGATAGACAGAAAGTTTTGAATCTGAATAAAAAGCGCAGAGCGAGCCGTCTCTTGAGATTTTCGGAGCTTTTGAATTTTCAAGCTCCAGGATTTTTGAAAATTTTTCGTCTAGCCTGAAAAGGGATGCTGTCGTTTTTTCCGAGTCGTAAGGCATTTCCTGAATCCAGATGAAAGGCTCTTCCGAATTTGTCCAGAGAATTTCCGAGCCGACTAAAGACGCTTTTTCGTTTATGAAAAGCCTGCTTGTGTTCGGAAAAAGATATTCGCTTGTCGCTTCCGGTGAGATTCTGAACCATGTGAAAGTTTTTCCGTTCTGAATCACGGCAAGGCTTGTCATGTTTCCGTTCACGCTGAAGCTGTCTTTTGAAGGCGAAAATTTGAAAGGAAGCCGTCCGACCGCAGTTCCTTTTCCGATGATTCCTGAATAAAGGCCTAATGTGTAAAGTTCTCTCGAGTTTATTCTGTAAACAATGTCGCTGTCGATGTAGATGAAATTTCTTCCGCTTGTCCAGCAGACTGAATCGGCGGTTCCTTCTCCGATTTTCCTGTAATCTTCTCCTGCTTCGATTCCTTTTGAAATCGCTTCGGGATTGCAGAAATAAATATTTGAGTTTTTCACGTAAAGAAGGACAGAAGAGTCCGCCGCCCATTTCGCGGGAACTTTTTTGTAGCTGAACGGAGCGTTTCTGTCCAGGACGGTTTTCTTTCCGTCCGCTGTGCTTTCAAGAATCAGAACGCCGGACGCGTAGGTTTTCTTTTCAACATAGCAGAGCCATTTTCCGTCCGGGCTTTCGGAGCAAGGCGAAAGGCGCATTGAAGTCTCAGGGATTTTTGAGGCGGTTGTTTTCCACTGGAACGAATCTTCTTTTGTGCTGTACCAGCCTGTTCCGTACCTGTTCCTGATTTGCAGGAAAGAGCCGCCTTTTACGAGCTCGAGTTTTTCGGGATAAACTGTAAGGATTTCTGGCTGAACCTCGCTCGTTCCGTTTGTTATCCTGGCTTTAAATACTGTGCTGTAGCCTGGGCTTCCGGAAATATCGTGCCGGACTGTGAACAGAATCTGGTCTGAAATATTTATGTCGCCTTCTCCGAACTGGATTTTCGCGCTCACGCCTGAAGGAAAAATAAATGCGAAAGCGGCGAAAGCAAAGGCGACTGAAAATCCTTTGCCTGTTTTTTTTCCTGAATGCCGCATTTTGTCTTTCATCTGAACTCCTTGAACCTGAAATTCTTGAATCCGCGCCTTTTGGAAACTCCAACCAAGTGATTTTTTTTCTATTTTTTTATCATTGTCATCGGGTCGACGAGTTTTCCGTTCTTGTAGACTGTGAAATGCAGATGAGGTCCGGTTGAATATCCTGTCGAGCCGACAAGTCCGATTTTTGTTTCCTGCGACACAGGTTCTCCTTTCTTTGCGGTTATCTTTGAAAGATGAGCGTACAAAGTCTGGTAACCGTTCGCGTGTTTTACGATGACATAATTTCCGAAAATGTTCGAGTAGCCTGCAAAAGCGACAGTTCCGGCGGACGAAGAGTAAACAGGAGTTCCTGCAGGACACGCCATGTCGATTCCTGTGTGGCTTGATTTTGCGCCGGAAATCGGGTCAAGACGCGGGCCGAACATGCTTGTGTATCTAAATTTAGAGCGGAGCGGATTTTTGAAACGCTCGCCCAGCGCATCTAAAAGCGCGTCGCTGTCCATTCTTGCTCCGGGAATGAAAAGCTTCTGCCCGATCTGCAAAGTCGCGCTTTCAAGTTCGTTCACATCCAGAAGCTCTTCCATCGAAACATTGAATTTTGCGGAAAGACCCTGAAGCGTGTTTCCGCTCTGGACTGTGTATGTAAGTCCGTCAACTGAAGGAATCTGAAGCTTTGTTCCGGCCGTAAGAAGCCGCACATTTTCGATTTTGTTTATTCCGATTACCGTTGAAATGTTTTTAAGCCCGAATTTCCGTGTGATTCCGCTTATCGTGTCTCCGCTTTTGACCGTGTAAGTCTGGTATGAAACAGGCTGGCTGAAATATTTTGAGATGTCTGTTTCTTTTCCGTTTTCCGGAATATTCACAAGCGAGCCGTCCGAAAGGTATTCGGGAGTTTCTTCCTTTGCGAACGATTTCATAAGCGAATCAAGAATTTCCATTTCCGCTCCTTCGCTTTGAAGAGCAAGAGGATTTGTATGTTCTTTGAAATATTTTAAAATCCTGATTCCGCCGAAAACCGACGCGAAAAAAACAGATGCCGCCGCCAAAATGACTGAAATCCTTGCGGCGTTTTTCTGGGCAGCGCTTACAGTCTTCCCGATTTTCACAAGAATAGTTTTCGGGCGGAAATTTGCTGCCTTTTCACAAACGCGTTCTGCAAACTGCCGAATGAAATGTCTTGCAGAAGAATCAAATCCCGACCTATAATTTCTGTTGTCATAACCTACATAACTTATGATTTCCATAATCAAACTATCGACATTTTGATTATGCTTATTTAGGAAAAACAGAATGAAGAAAAATAAAGCTGTTGTCCTTGGAATTGTCCTCGGCGTTCTTTTCGGGCTTGCCTTAAAGCTTTTTGTGTTTGATTTTCTTACTGTCCGCGGCTCTTCGATGGAGCCGACCATAAAGGACGGGGAAATTGTTTTTGTGAACAGGCTTGCTTACGGAATCGCGGTTCCTTTCCGGAGCACATTTATTGTCCAGTGGGCAAGCCCGAAAGCCGGCGACATTGTCATTTATCTTCACGACGACAGTATTGTTGTGAAAAGGTGCGCGGCGGTCGGAGGAACAACGCTAGAATTTAGCGAGGATTCGGATTATAATCTTCTCTTGGGTGGAAACAAAATAAAACTTTCGCGGACAGAATACGAAAAGATGAAAAATTACGAGCGTGTTCCCGAAGGTTACATTCTTGCTTTAGGCGACAATTATCCAGAGTCAGTTGATTCAAGAACCTACGGCTTCGTTTCTGTAAAAAACATCACAGGAAGAATAATCGGGCGATGAACGGATATTTCAAAAAACCGGCGTTGATTGCGATGCTTGTTTTGGTTTCGGCGTTTCTTATTTATGTTTTTTCGCGTTATGCGGTTCTTGCTTTCACTCCGGTTTCAAGGCTTGTTCTTCCGTCGGAGCAGGCGGAACGAGGCTCAATTGTTGACAGGTCAGGAAAACCTCTCGCCGTGCAGACGAATTTCTATCATGTCGGAGTGACTCCTCATCTTGTCAAGAACAACGAGCAGTTTGCCCGCGATGTGGCGGATTCTCTTGATATGGAAGAGGAGGATATAATCCGGATTCTTGAAGAAAACCGCGATTCAAGCTTTGTCTACATCAAGAAAAAGGTCAGCCAGGCTTCTTATGCTGAGCTCCGTGAAATCGCCGACGAGAAAAAATACACTTACATTTCTTTTGATAGAATTCCAGGACGCGTTTATCCTGAAAACAGGCTTGCAAGCCAGCTGATCGGTTATATGGGCGACGACGGAAAAGGTCTTGCAGGAGTTGAATACTCAATGCAGTCTTATCTTCAGCCTGAGGAAAAGGACGGAAACCTTTCAGAGCCGGGGAAAAATGTCTTTCTTACAATCGACGCGAACCTTCAGTACAAGCTTGAGCAGATTGCAAACGAAACAATGGAAGAAACGCAGGCGGAATCGATGATGCTTTTGGCGGCGGAAGCGAAAACCGGCGAAATCCTTTCATATATAAGCCTTCCTTCCGCGAACCTGAACGAATACGGAATGGCTTCAATCTCTGAGACTGTCGACAGGCCTGCGATGGTCGCCTACGAGCCTGGTTCTGTTTTCAAGATTTTCACTGTAGCTCTTGCGTACAACGAAGGGCTTATAAAAGACGGCGACAGTTTTTTCTGCGACGGGCTTTACGAAAAACGTTATTCAGGCGAGACAATCAGAATCAAATGCCTTGACCGTCACGGCTGGCTTACTCCGCGCGACGCCTTGAAATATTCGTGCAATGATGCCATTGCCCAGATAAGCGACAGGATAGGAGAGGAAAATTTTATCTCGAAAATCCGGGGGCTTGGTTTCGGAAGCCGGACAGGAATCGATTTGCCCGGCGAGACTTACGGATTTGTAAAATCTCCGGGAAGCTCGACCTGGTCAGGCCGTTCAAAGCCGACAATCGCGATGGGACAGGAAATCAGTGTTTCCGCGCTGCAGATGGTTCAGGCCGCTTCCGCGATTGCGAACAAGGGCGTTCCTCTTGAGCTTTCTGTGATAAAAAAAATAACAGGAAAGAACAGCGAGATTGTCTATGAGCACAAGCCTCAAGAAAAGGCGCGTGTTTTCAATGAGCCGACCGCGCGTTATATATTGAGCTGCATGGAAACGACCGCGACAAGCGGAACAGGTTCTCGGGCGCGTCTTGGAGACATTTCAATCGGAGTGAAAACCGGAACCGCCCAGATGGCGGACAAAGAGAACGGCGGATACTCTGAAACCGATTTTCTTTCAAACTGCATAGCGATTTTTCCTGTGGAAGAGCCTGAGATTCTTCTTTACATCGTTGTGACAAAGGCGAAAGGCGAAACTTACGCAGGACGGATTGTCGCTCCTGTGATTGCAAAGGCTGCGGACGAAATAATCGATTATCTTGGAATGAGCAGAGGAAGCGCGGAAAGCCTTGAGCATTCCGGAAAAGTGAGCATCGTCCCTGGAAAATCTGTCGAGGTCGGAAAATATGTTCCTGACTTCACAGGGCTTTCAAAAAAATCTCTTGCGGGGCTTTTAAAGCGCGAGGATATTCAGGTCAAGATAAACGGTTCCGGCTGGGTAAAATCGCAGAATCCTGAGCCGGGAACTCCTGTCACGGAGAACATGATAATTGAAATCAATCTTGAATAAATCAGTCTGGAACAAAGAGATTTTCTCAAAAAACATCGAATCATTCAAAGTCAGGTTTCCTTCGCTTTTCCCGCTTTATGAAAATCTTGCGGAAAAAATTCTTTCGTGCGATTTTGAAAACCAGGACGAGATGAAATCTGTCTTTCCGTTCTGGGATTTGTCTGTTGCAAAAAACGGCTCGCCGGTCGCTTCTGAAAACGGACTGAGGCTTCATTCTTTTTACAATCCTGAACGCGAGGCGGAAGGATTTTTCTCAGGGCTTTTTGATATGTCTTCCAAGAATGTGTCCGCCCGGAATGCTTCTTGCCTGAATCCGCATGACGATGAAGAATGCGGATTTGACGCGCTCTGTTTTGAATCTTTCGGGCTTGGATATTCGGTTCTTTTTGCCGCGGAAATCTTGACTGAAAAATTCCCTGAAAGGTTTTCGGAAAAAAAAATAATAATCCTTGAAAGCGAGCCTCTTCATTTTTTTGCAAGCCTTTCTGTCCTTGACTGGACTAAAGTCTTCCGCGTGAAAAATCTGGTGATTGCCCTTTCATGTCCGCCTGACGAGGCGATAAAGCTCATAAACCAGTCTTCTGTCCTGAAGACAAAATTCATCGCTGTTTCTTCTCAGACAAATCATGACAAAGCGTATTTTTCCGCAATCCAGACGCTTGTGGAGCGGAACAGAAAAAAAGAAGCGATGAACCTTGCGACGACAAAAAAATTCGGAAAACGCTGGAATGAAAACTGCATCCGGAACGCAAGAGACGCTTTTTTTTCTGACGGAGCGGAGATTTTCAAGGACTGCGCGGGCGACATTCCTTTTCTGGTTATTGCGGCAGGCCCTTCGCTGAATGAAATTCTTCCTCATCTGAATGGGCTTTCCGGAAAATGTGTCACAGTCGCGGTCGACACAAGCCTGCGTTCTCTTCTGAAAAACGGATTCCAGCCGGATTTTGTGATTATTTCTGACCCTCAGTATTACGCGTACAGACATTTGGCAGGACTTTCCGCGCCGGACACAATTCTTGTGGCAAGCCAGGACGTTTATCCTTCGGTCTTCAGATTCAGATGCAGAAAAATAATCTGCTCGAAAAGCCAGATGCCGGTCGGAAAGTTTTTTGAATCTTTCTTTGGCGAAAAAGCAGGAAAAGCGGATTTGGGAAGCGGAGGCTCTGTCGCGTCAGTCGCATGGAATTTTTCAAAACTGTGCGGCGCAAAAAAAATCTATTTGAGCGGACTTGACCTGTCTTTTCCTGAAAAACAGACTCACATAAAAGGAAGCACTTTTGAAGAGGCGTTTCACTTTTTCTCGAAAAAAACAGATTCCGCGGAAACAAAATCCATTCCGACGCTCTTTTCGGGGAACGCTGAGGAATCAGAATCGTTTTCCGGCGGAAAAGTGATGACCGACCAGAGGATGAAAATGTTCGCATGGTGGTTTGAAAGCAGGATTTCCGAATGTTCTGGAACGGAAACTTTCACTCTGAATCCGAACGGACTTAAAATTCCTGGAGTGAAAGCCGCTTCGCTTTCGGATTTGCTGGGCGGAAAAGACTTTTCTTCGCAGAAAAAGGATTTTTTCAGGAAGGCGGAAAAAAAATGCAGAAGCCTGGACGAAAAAGAGCATCTTTCGGCGAAGTTTGAGGAAGCGCGCCTTGCGTTTGAAAACGCGGCAAAAGGAATCGACAAGTCTGATTTCTACAGGATAAAGTCCGCTCTTGAAAAAAATCAAAAATTCCCGAAAATCTTCTAAAGTCAAAACCGCTCTGTCCGATAATTAAAATGTAACGCGTGCGGGCGGTCCGACATCCAGACGCCTTCATTTGTTGTGCAACAAAAAAAGATGAAAAGCGTGTAAGGCTTTTCATCTTTTTTTTTGCCTAGGCTCTTTCCGCTGTCAAAGCAAGTCTGTGAACCATTTCTTTTGTAAATTCAATGTCTTTTTCGGGAAGATGATTAAGTTCCCGTATGATTTCTATCACTTCTGGCTTTATATCGTTTGGAATCGAAACATTTTTGCCTGTAACAAGATATTCAACGCTGACTCCAAGAACCTGAGCGATTTTCAGCGCCGTTTCCGCTGTCGGTTCAGTATGTTTTTCCGCTAAATAATGGTCGATTGCTCTTTTTGATATTCCTGTCTTGTCTGCAAGTTCTTTAACCCGCATATCCTGATATTTTAACTCGTCTTTAAGATTTTCCCGGAAGCCCATAACTATAAAATACCTTGTCACGCGATTTTTTTAATTTTATTGCCTTTTTCAGGTATATTATGTTATAATGCCCAAATAAGAGATTTATTGAATTTATACCTTTTTCAGGTTGAATTTTAATCTCAAAAGACAATATTGATTCAGGAGATTGTGTTATGTTTTGCCAAAATTGCGGAAAGGAAATTCCTGACGGAACAAAATTCTGTCCGGAATGCGGAATGAATCCCGAAGGGAAACTTCTTGTCCAGGAAAATTCAAAAAGTCAGGTGGTCAAAAAATCTGTCTGGACTTGTTTCTGTGATGTTATTAAAAGCTTCTACCATTTTGTCGTTGACGGAAGATTAAGCAGAAAACATTTCTGGAGTTTTATGCTTTTTTATTTTGTTTTCGCGCTTGCCGTAGGTTTTCTTGAAGGATTTCTGTTCGGAGATATTCAGGGAAATCCTATAATCGACTATTACATCGGAATAATGATGCTTCCTGTATTTTCTGTGGAATTCAAAAGAATGCACGATGTCGGAAAGCCTTCAGGATTCGCGTTCATTCCGATTTATAATCTTATTCTTTTTTTGTCAGCAGGCGATGAGGAAGCGAATAAATACGGAGAGCCTTCTGCTTCATAAATTTGATTTCATAAAGTCAAAAATCAAAAAATTCTGGAAACAGCGAATATCTTTTTATATTCGTGAAATAAATAATTGCCATGCAGGCATTAAATGCAAGGAAATTTTATGAAAAAACAAATTGCGGTTATTGCAAGCCTCGTTTTTGGCTGTGCAATTTTCTTTTCATGCGCCGGAAACAAAAAGGCTGTGAAGAATTATGAAAGATCCGTTTTGAATGCGGAAAAGGCGTTTCTGAATGATGATGAAGAGGATGGCTTGAAATGGCTTGACTCTGCCACTGATTCTCTTCTTGAGATAGATTATGAAAAACTGTCGGAAAAAGATATTCAGAAAATCAATGAACTGCAGGAACGGCTGAACGTCTTGGCGGACGATGATTATTCTTTTTATTTCTAGGAGGAGAGAGTTATGTTTTGTCCAAATTGCGGAAAACAGATAAATGACGGATTGGATTTCTGCCCTGAGTGCGGAAAATCCACATCGCAAAACAAGACTGACGCGCTGAATTCGTCGGGACGAGTTGTCGGCGGAGTGACAAATTCTCCTGATAAAAAAGAAGTTTTTGTGCGCGGATTAAAATGTGCTGGAGCCGGAAAATACTATGCTTTTACATATTTTATTCCTTTGCTGGTTGTAGTATTAGGAGCGGCGTTGTTTGAGCCGGCTGCATGGCTGGGATGTTTTCTTATCATTGCAGGCATTGTTTTTGCCATCTTTGCAAGAATGATATTCAAGCGGAGCATAATGTATGACGAAGAGAAAAAGGCGTTTGTATTCAACGCGCGTTCTCATCTGAAATTTTCGATGAAATCGGTTGATATCGGCGAACTGAGTGGAATCAGGGTTCGGTATGTGAAAATCGGATATAGTGCCGCAAGGTTCAGTCTGAATGACCCTGGAAAATATCATGTAATCTGCTTTGATTCTGCTTACGAAGGAAAATCTTTTTCTGTGTGGTTTCCAAAAAATGGGAACGCCGAAGAATTTATTCCTGTGATTGAATACGCGCTTCAGAAAAACGGCTCTGGAATTTCTGTTGACAAAAAAGACGGGCTTATGAAGCTTAAAGATTTTGAGGCTGAAAATAAAAACTGATTGATAATCTGAATTTGAAGGCGAGTCGTTTCGGATTCGCCTTTCTTTTTTATAGTTTTTTGGAGTGAGAAATGTTTTGCAAAAATTGCGGAAAGGAAATTTCTGACGGAGCAAAATTCTGCAAATACTGCGGAAACCAGATTCAGCATATCGTGCTTCAAGAAAAAGAGAAGCCGAAAAAGAAACATTTGTTTCTGAAAATTTCAGGAATTGCAGTTCTTGCTGTCGTCGTCCTGGTTTTGATTGATGCGTTTGCTTCTGATTCCTTTGTTTTGGAGCCGCTGGAAAGTTTCGGTTCGCTTGTTTCATCGTATTCAAATCCGATAGACAAATCTATTGATAAAATGGAATCTGCTGTGCAAAAAGTTGAAAAACTTGCTGACAGAATGAAAGACTTCGGAAACTATGAAAATCTGAATCCTGAAAATCCTGGCGCGGTTATGGTTGAAATCGCTGAGCTGTCAAAAACATTTGCGGATGCGGAAAAAGATTTCAACGAGGCTTTAGACAGCATAAAAGGTTATGAGGATTCAGATTTTACAGAAGAGCAATGGAACAGAATTTTTGAACTTATGGAAAGACTTTCTGCTGCAGGCTCTAAATTTTATTATTGATTCACCTCTGGCAGGTCGCTTCTTTTATTTCGCGCGCGGTTTCTTCTCCGCAGAGAATCCTTACAAGCTCCATCGAAAACTCTTCCGCGGTTCCTGCTCCCCGGCCTGTTGTGATGTTTCCGTCTGTGACAAAAGGAACGTTTTCAATGTGTGTTGAGTCTTCTACGTCCTCCGGCTCGACATTGTTTTCCATTCCTGGATAGCAAGTCCAGTTTTTGCCTTTTAGGATTCCTGCCTTTGAAAGGACGACTGCAGGAGCTGCGCAGATTGCGGCGACGTGTTTTCCGTTTTCAAAACATTTTGCGATAAAGTCGTTCACATCTTTTGATGCGGCGCAGTTTGTTGAGCCTGGCATTCCTCCGGGAACAAAGGCTAAATCAGCAAGTCCGACTGAAAATTTTTCCTGGAACTCCTCAATTTTTAAATCGGCGATTACAGGAATTCTGTGAGACGAAATTGCGATGTAAGGGTCGTTCATCGTCGGGCTTGAAACCGCGACTGTGAAAACCTCGACTTTTGCTCTTCTAAGATAATCGACGGCAGAAAGCGCCTCGATTTCCTCAAATCCGTCTGCTAAAAATACAACTGCGTTTTTCATATTCCTCCAGATAAAAAGCCATACGGATTCTGTTTTTTTTCATTTATGATTGCCGGGTTCTGCTGGCTTTTTATCCAAGCAGAATTATACTGCCTTTTCGTCCGGCTGACAAAGTCGTCATAGTTTTTTCGCGGTTTTTACAAAAAAATTTGATTTTTTCTGCCTGGAGAATTCAGTTTTTGTCATCTTTTTACCAAATATAAGTGAGGTAAAAAAATGAGAATACTTTTTGTCACAAGCGAGCATCCTTCCTTAAGTTCAGGCGGGGCTGGGATTTTTGCACGGGAATATGTGCGCGAGCTTCGGAAATTTGCCGATGTTGTCTGCGTTTATTTTCATCTGAGTAAAAATTCCGCTCCAGAACCCGACGAGAATGTGGATTATGTTTTTTCTCCGAAGTCGGTTTTTGAAGCGTTTTCGGCGGATTCGCGTGTTCTTGAGCAGGCTGCTTCTCTTCGTCAGGCTGTTGATTCTCTGGTCGTGAAGTTTTGTCCCGACATAATTCATTGCAACGACGCGAAGTCTTTTCTTCCGTTCCGCTTTGAAAAAAATGTGTTTTTCTCGTCGCATTTTTCTTCGGCTTCTTTGAATTTCTGCTCCGGCTCAGGTTCGGGTTTTTCAACCGGCTCTTGCTTTGATCCGGACTACGGATTTTTTGATTTTGACGACGGAAAAATCGAAAGATGCGCGCTGAAATTTTCTCCTGCGGTTGCGGTTTATTCTGATTTTGCGGCAGATTTTGCGGAGCGTGTTTCGGGCGGACTTTGCTCTCCGATTGTTTTGCCTTGCGGTGTCCGGGCGGAAAATTTTCTTGAAAACACGAGCGAGATTTCAAGCGAAAATGCGAATGAAAATTCGGGCAGAATTGGAAATGAAATTGAGGTTGAAGCAAGGAAAACTGTTCCGCTCCGTCCGCCGCCTGTTTCTTTTTCTGAGGGCAAGAGAAAGACGCTTTTTGCCGCGGAAAAATCCCTTCCCTTTGAAATCGAAAAGCATGGAACTGACAAATTATGCGTTGAGGAATCTTTCGGAAACATTTCAGAGCGCTCAGAATCCGTTGAAAAAAAATCGGAAAAAAACTTTCCTGAGCGGAAAATCCGCATCGCCTGTTTTTCCCGTTCTCTGGCTTCCTCAAAAGGCGGAAGTTCTGCGAACGGACTGAACGATTTTGTCTTCGCTGTGAACAGGCTTGGAAAATCATTCAAGGAAAAGCACTGCCTTGAGTTTCTGCTTTGCGGATTTCAGGATTTTATTCCCGGACTGGATTTGTCTCTTTTTGACCGCGTTTCAGAAAATCTCGTTTATGAATCTTATGAGAACTTCCTTAAGTCTTCCGACATCGTTGTGATTCCAAGCCGTTACGAACCGTTCGGTTTTGCCGGACTTGAGGCGATGGCGAGCGGAGCTCTTGTTCTGTGTCCTAAAGGCCTTGGAATGGATATGTATGCCGAAGCGGATTTCAACTGCCTTGAAATTCCGCACAACGCTGAAGGAATCGCGGAAGTCTTGAAAAACGCCGTCCTGAATTTTGAAAGATACAAGACAATCCGCGAGAACGCTGTTCGGACTAGCCTTGAATGGACTTGGGAGCGGTGTGTCCGTTCACATCTTTATGTTTACCGCCAGATTGTAAAAGGCAGGCTCAGCGAGCTTAGCTCAGCGTACAGAAAAGAGGAACGGAATCTCATAAAAAAGTTCAGGGCGACAAGCGATGTTGAAAAGCTTTATGCCGCCGAAACAGAGCGGAGGCTTGTCTTTGATTCGCTTTCTCCTCTTCTTGCGGATTCTGCTCTTTCAGAGGATTCTGTTTTTTCCGGAAAGAAAATCCTTGTCCTGACCGGCGTTTATCTTCCTGAGAAATGTCTTTTCCCGGAAAATGTCGAGTTTTTTTCTGTACTGAATGAAAGCGATGACGGAATTCCTGTCCGTCCTGAATGTCTTCCTTTTGACGACAAGGAATTTGATTTTGTTTTTATGTGCGGCTCGTGGGAAGCGGTTCTTGAGCCTTGCGGCGCGCTTGTCGAGGCCCAGAGGGTTTGCAGGAAAAGGCTTGCTGTTTTTTACTTCACAGGATTTCCTCACTCATGGCAGTTTTTCCAGATTGAGGACGACAGGGATTTTGAAAAGCTTTCCGGCAGCGAATGGAAAAAACTTGACCTGCGCGAGAACGTAAAAGAATGTGAAGAAAATCCTGCCGATGACGGACTTCCGTACAGAAAGGCGGTTTTTGCCTGGAAAAGCAAAGATGAGAAAAATCCAGGGAGAAACCGTGTTTTAGCGGAAAGCGTCGGCTCGGTTTATGAAAAGCACAGGAAAATCCCTGAGGAAATAACGGCTTGAAATGATTTAGGGCATCTCGAAAAACTGAAGTTTTTCGAGGTTTCCTTATAAAAAAAGGCGATGTGAATTATGAAAAGATTTGTACTGGTAAAGCAGCATGATGAAACTGACTGCGGCGCGGCTTGCCTTGCGACTGTTGCAAAATACTACGGAAAGAAAGTCTCGATAAGCAGAATCCGTTATTATGCGGGAACAGATGTTAAAGGCACTTCAGGACTGGGAATTGTAAAAGGCGCGGAATATCTGGGCTTTTCTTGCAGGGGAATGATTTCTGAGGCAAAGGCGATTCCCGATTCGGTTCCGTATCCTGTGATTGCCCATGTGAAGAAAGATTTTATTGACCATTATGTTGTGGTTTATGGAAAAAGACGCGGAAAAATAATCGTCGCGGATCCTGACGAAAGCATTTCATGCGTCGCGGAAGAGGATTTCAGGAAAATCTGGACAGGCGTTTTCTTTCTGATTGTTCGGGAACAGCGTTTTGAACGGACAAAAGAAACGAAAGGTCTGTTTGAAAGGTTTCTGTATCTTCTGAAGCCGCACAGGAAAATTCTTTTTGAGTGTTTTCTTTCGGGGATTTTATTGAGTCTGCTTGGAGCGGCAGGAGCGTTTTATTTCAGGTTTCTGATAGACGATGTTCTTTATTCTTCGCTGAAAAACACGCTTATGTTCTGTTCTCTTGCGTATCTTGCGGTGATTGTGTTTCAGACGCTCACAGAATTTTCCAGAAACCAGCTTATGAATTATATGGGCAACAAGATCGATCTTGCTTTGATGTGCGATTATTTCAGGCATATCTTGCGTTTGCCGATGCATTTTTTTACTTCGAGAAAGACCGGCGAGATTATCTCAAGAATCGGAGACACGCAGACAATTCGGCACACGATTTCGTCTACGACGCTTTCGGTGATTATCGATTCGTGCATGCTTGTTCTGGGCGGAGCGTTTCTGTTCGCGTTCGGCTCAAGCCTGCTTTGGATTAGCATGATTCCGGTTTTTGTCTCTGCGGTTCTGGTCTGGGTTTTCTACACGCCTTTCAAGAAGATGATAAAAAAGCAGGCGTCCATGGAGGCTGAAAAACAGTCTGCTCTGGTCGAAAGCGTGAATGGAATCTCGACGATCAAGGCTCTTTCTTCTGAGGAAAAAGCGTTTAACCGTGCCGAAGGAAGAATCGTTGATTGCTGCAGGCAAAGCATTTCGCTTGGTGTCATGTCGAATGTACTGAATTCTCTTCAGCGTTTTGTATCGGGCTTTGGAACTCTGCTTTTGTATTGGGTCGGGAGCCTCAGGATTCTTGAAGGCTCGATGTCGCTGGGTCAGCTTATTTCTTTTGTTACGCTTTCCGGATATTTTTTAGGACCGCTTTCAAGGCTTCTTACTTTGCAGCAGGCTTTGCAGGAAGCGGCTGTCGCTTCGGACAGGCTTTCGGAAATTCTTGATATGAAAGAAGAGTCGGAAGATGAAGATAACGCCGGTAATTTATTGAAAAAGAATGAGACCGCGAAAAAAATCTTGTCCGGCGGAAAACTGAAAGGAAAGATAACTGTTGAAAATCTGACATTTTCTTATGGAACTCGCGGCGCGGCTTTGAAGGATATAAATTTTTCAGTCAAGCCGGGCCAAAGAGTTGCCTTTGTCGGAGCAAGCGGTTCTGGAAAAACCACGATGACAAAACTTCTTATGAAATTCTACAAAGCGGAGAAAGGGCTTGTCACGGTTGACGGAATGAACCTTGAAGACATCGATACAGAATTCTACAGGGATTCAATCGGCTATGTTCCTCAGGAGGTTCTGCTTTTCAGCGGAACTGTTGCGGAAAACATTCTTTGGGGAACAGAAGGCCTGGGAATGGAGGATGCTGTCTGGGCGGCAGAAGCGGCTCAGGCGAGTTCTTTTATCGACAGGATGCCTGAAAGATATTCGACAAAGGTCGGAGAGCGCGGCGCGACTTTGTCAGGCGGCGAGCGGCAAAGGATTTCCCTTGCGCGTGTCCTGCTTCGTAAGCCAAGCATCATGATTCTGGACGAAGCGACAAGCAGCCTTGACAGTCTTTCTGAAAAGGCGATTATGGACACAATAAATTCCAGCGCGAGCGGCTGCACAATGATTATTGTCGCGCACAGGCTTTCCACAGTCAAAAACTGCGACAGGATTTTTGTTTTCGACAGAGGAAGAATCGCCGAGAGCGGAACACATTTTGAGCTTCTTTCAAAAAAACAGAAGTACTACGAAATGTGGAAGGCTCAGCATGAGGATTTTTCTTTGACGGAAAGAAATTTTTCTGCGCGGGAAAAAATCAAAGCGCGTCCGAAGCCGCTTCAAGGGAAAAACAGTTTTTCCGGATATGCGGAAACATTCAAGAACACGGGAACAACCAGAAATGCGGAGACATCCAGGAAACCGTTCCGAAAACCATTCAGGAAAACTGAAGCTTTGGCCCGGGAGATACAGAAATGAAAAAAATCATAGTTTATCCGGAAGAAGCGGCGTCTGAATTCCGCGAGGTTCTTCTTTCTCATGAGCCGCGTTTTTTTCATTCTGTGCTCTGGATTACGCTTTTTATTTTTGTCTCTCTTGCTGTTTTTGTTGTGTTCGGAAAAATCGATGAGGTTGTGCGCGCGGAAGGAATTGTCCGGCCGGAAAGCAATGTTTCGTCAGTGAAAAACATAATCTCGGGCGAAATCAAAGAAGTTTTTTACGAAAACGGAAAATTTGTCGGGAAAGGCGATAGGCTTCTTTCGCTGAAAGACGATTCAGTCGCCGCGGAAAAAAAAGCGGTTCTTGCCCAGCTCGGTGAAATTTCGGAACGTCTTGAAAGCGTTTCTCTGATTGTCTCATTGTTTTCAGATTCGGTTTTTTTGGAGATTCCAGAAAATATCTTGAGCAGGCTTAGGGCGAATCCGTCGGGCTTTGCAAGATACAAGGCGTTTGTCTCGGAATTCAAAGTCCTGGACGCAAGAGCCGAGCGGATGCAGTTTCTGTACGAGGAAGAGTCCAGCCTTCCGTCTTCGATTACAAGCCTTTCTGCGATCCGTGAAAGAAAATACAACGCGGAAATGGCGCGTCTTGAAAAACAGGAATTTGTGTCGTCGTTCTTTTCGGAGTTGAAGCAGGAGGAGAATGAGCTTTCTGTGAGCCGCGAAAATCTTGTCCAGCAGCTGAACAAAATCGAGCTTTCCCTTGAAAATCTTGTCCTGGTTTCTCCGATGAGCGGTTATGTACAGGAAGTCTCGTCTTTGAATTCAGGCGATTATATTTTTTCGGACCAGAAGATTCTGAACATCGTGCCGGTCTTTGACTCTTCCTGCCGCATTGAGCTTCATATTCCGTCCTCAAGGGTCGGAAAACTTGAAAAAGGGCAGAAAGTCAAGCTCAGGTTTCCGGCGTTCCCTTATTCGGAATTCAGCGGAATCGAGGGAAAAGTCACTGTGATTCAGCCTGACGCAGAGTATTCTGACTCGTCGCTTTATTTCACTGCGTTCGCTGAAGTCGATTCGATGGTCTTGAAAAGCAGAAAAAATATTGAGTACAAGATAAAGCCCGGTCTTGAAGTTGACGCGAGAATTGTGCTTGAGAGGCAAAGTGTCCTTTATTTCATTTTGAAAAGGCTTTCTCTTGCGGTCTAGTTCTTTTGCGGTATATTTGCAATCATTGACATTCTAGATGAATAAATATACATTTTATTGGGAGATTTAGAATGGCAAAGGATAAAGTAATCTTGGCTTATTCCGGCGGACTTGACACAACTGTCATCATCCCGTGGCTTAAAGAAAATTATGATTATGATGTGGTCGCCGTTTGCATCGATGTCGGACAGGGCGACGACTGGGACGCGATAAAAAGACGCGCTCTCAAGACCGGAGCCGCCGCCTGTTATGTTGTGGATGCGCGGAAAGAATATATTGAAGAATACATTTGGCCAGCCTTGAAGGCGAACGCGGTTTACGAGGACGAGTATCTTCTTGGAACTTCGACTGCGCGTCCTTTGATCGGAAAAATCCTTGTCGAGTATGCGCGTCAGGAAAAAGCGGCTGCAATCTGCCACGGAGCGACTGGAAAGGGAAACGACCAGGTTCGTTTTGAGCTTGCGATAAAGGCGTTCGCCCCGGACATCAAAGTGATTGCCGCATGGCGCGATGACAAATGGAATATGGACAGCCGCGAGGCGGAGATAAAATTCCTTGAGGAGCGCGGGCTTGAAGTTCCGATGAAAAAAGAGCAGTCTTATTCGCGCGACGAGAATATCTGGCATCTTTCGCACGAAGGCCTTGAGCTTGAAAAGACAGAAAACGAGCCGAACTACAAGCATATGCTCAAGAACACTAAAGTTCCTGAAGAGGCTTCTGACGAAGGCGAGTATGTCACTGTCGATTTTGAAAAAGGAATTCCTGTCGGTCTAAACGGAAAGAAGATGGACCCTGTTTCTCTTTTGAATGAACTTAATGAAATCGGCGGAAGAAACGGAGTCGGTCTTGCGGACATCTGCGAAAACCGCTGCGTCGGAATGAAAAGCCGCGGCGTTTACGAGACTCCGGGCGGAGCTATTCTGTATTTTGCGCACAGAATGCTGGACCATCTTTGCCTTGACAGGGACACTTATCACTTCAAGCAGAATGTTTCTCTCAGAATGGCGGAGCTTATCTACGACGGAAAATGGTTCACTTCTCTTATGGATTCGTGCATGGCGTTTATGGACAAAGCGGAAGAAACTGTAACCGGCTGGGCGAAAGTCAAAGTTGTCAAAGGCGCGATCCGCGGCGCAGGTTCAGGCTCAAAATACAGTCTGTACAATGAATCAATCGCTTCGTTCACAACGGGCGACCTTTACGACCACAAAGACGCTGAAGGGTTCATAACATTGTTCGGTCTTCCTCTGAAAGTCCGCGCTATGATGGAGCAAGAGACCGGAGAAGGACAGGCGATAAAAGAAAGCAAGAGCTTTAAAAAACGGCCTACAGAATAAAAGGGCGGATTCTTGAACTGTCAGAAACTGTTTTCGTTTCCGCGAAAATCTGACTTTTCATCAAGCCGCAATCCGGAGAATATGCCGGCAGATTTGAACAGGATTTGTGAAAGCTTTTGGATAATCACAAAAGTTTTTCTTGCAATCATCTTTAAAATCTGCCGGTCTTTTTTCTGGTTTTTTGCATTTTCTGCGCTTTTGAACATTATAAACTTTGAGCTAACTTTTGAACTTTTTGGAAATATTTGGGCAGCGATTGATGAAACCTTTTTCCGCGATTCTTTACAATAATCCTTTGAAAAACAGGCAGCCAGGTGACAAGCAGTCCAGAAAGAAACACGAAAAGACAAAACTTCTTTTCATGCCGCTTCATTTTATGGATTCTCTTGCTGACGAAAATCTGAGGCATCTGAATGTAGCCGCGACAATAATCTTTGCCGGCGGAATTCTGAATATGCTTTCCGCGTTTTTTCTTCACAAGGAAAATCTTGCTTCGGAAAGACATCATTTTGTGTACTACGCGCTTGCTGTCGGGATTTCGTTTGTCTGCGACATCTGGGCGGTTCTTATGCGGACAGTCTTTAAAGACGCTTCGTACAAGGCGAAAAATCTTCCGTTTTATGTCTGCCTTGCCGGAATAATTTCTGTTTTCATGTGCAACTTTTTTGAATCCGACCAGATTCTGAACTGTTACAACGGATTTCTGATTTTCGGCT
The DNA here is from genome assembly GCA_964606655.1 of uncultured Treponema sp. Classification (GTDB taxonomy): domain Bacteria; phylum Spirochaetota; class Spirochaetia; order Treponematales; family Treponemataceae; genus Treponema_D. The sequence continues at coordinate 26,333 of CAZSHF010000012.1, read as the reverse complement.
GCCTTGAAGTTGTCGTTGTTGTTTTTTTCAATATTTATCCCAATCTTTTCGACCTGATAAATTTTCCGTTCTTTGTCGCAGCTTATATTGTCGTGGCCGGACAGGTAGGAAAAATCTCTTCGATGAATATTTTTGTGTTCTTCCTGATTCTTCATTTTCTGAGCCTTTACAAATGGATTTTCCTTAAAGACAGGCTTGTCCAGACTGAAAAAATCGAATGCATGAACGAGAAATTAAAGCGTGAAATTTCGCTTGCCGCCGACATCCAGAAGAATTTCCTGAATTATTCTGTTCCCGAAGTCGAAGGCTGGGACATCGCGTATTTCAGCAAGGCGATGGCGGGGGTTTCGGGCGATATGTTTGATTTTTACAGGACAGGAAAAAGGCTTGACGGATTCGGGGTTTTTGATGTTTCGGGGCACGGTATTTCTTCGGGGCTTATCACAATGCTTGTGAAAAACATAATAAACGCTGAATTCTACAGCGAAAAAAACGCTGACCTTGAAGAAACGATGATGAAAATAAACGAGAAAGTCATCGAGCAGAAAGGAAACATCGAGAATTATCTTACAGGGCTTTTGGCGAAAGTGGACGGAAACGGAATTGAGTTTGTCTCCGCAGGGCATCCGCTTCCTCTTGTCTACAGGAAAAAAGACAAAAGCGTTGAATATTATTCTGAATCAAGGGCGGACGGTTTTGGCGTGATCGGGCTTGCCGATTTTCCTGTGAAATTCAACATCGAACGGCTGAGCCTTAAAAAAGGCGACGAGCTGATTCTTTTTTCCGACGGAATATTTGACTGCACTGACACAAAAGGCGAGGAGTACGGAAAAGAGCGTTTCCTGAAATCCGCGGAGAATTTCACTTCCTTGAAAGCGAAAGACCAGATAAATTTTCTTGTCGATGATGTCCGCGCGTTCTGTTCAGGTTCTCCTCAGAAAGACGATATAACTCTGATTATAATCAAAAAACTCTGAAGCTCTGGTTATGCTTCAAGTTTAATGTGGAAAATTCATGAATCTGGTTATATAATGTCGCTATGGAAAACGAAACTATTGTTACAGACAGTCCTGTTGGCCGGCATTTGGACCAGCTTTCGGAATCAAAACCTGCCTCTTATCTTATGTTCAACAAGAAGAAAATCCCTCTTGTCGCTAAAATCACAATCGGCCGCGAGTTCGACAACAATGTGGTCGTGGACAACAAGCTTGCAAGCCGTCATCACGCGGTTATCCAGAAAATCCGCGACGCTTATTTCATCAAAGACGAGAACAGCACGAACGGAACTTTTGTGAACGGAAGGAAAATTCCTGAAGGAAAATACATCCGGCTCAATCTGGGCGATAAAATCACAGTCGGAACGACAACTCTTGTAATCTCTTAGAAAGGCGAATCCATTGGACGAAAACCTTTTTGAAAAACTGGAGCGTCTTTCATACTCGGAAGAGCTTCCTTCTCATGAATATCTTTTTTCTCTTGCAGACAGAACCGCGAGCATTCTTGAGGACGAGATAACTGATTACCGTCCTGCCGGGAAAAACGGAAAGGCCGGCGGACTTCTGGATTTCACGCGTCAGGAAAATCTTCCGCTTGTTCTGGTTCCCGACCTGCACGCGCGCTCTTATTTTATCCGTAACATAATCAATTTCATCCTTCCTGAAGATTTTCTTGATTTTCCTTGCGCGGAAACAAAGAGCGGAACACAAAAGCCGGAATCTTCAGGGATTTCGGTTTTCGAGGCGATTGAAAAAAAACTTATCCGCCTTGTCTGCGTCGGTGACCTTCTTCATTCTGAGCTTCGGGGAAAACTCCGCTGGCTTGAAGCGGAAGCCGAATTTGAGAAAGGAATTTTTGACGGACTTTCGATGAAATCCGAGATGAAAGAAGGGCTTTGCCTTTTGGCTCAGGTCATGGAAATGAAATGCGCTTTTCCCGAAAACTTTCATATACTCAAAGGAAACCACGAGAACATTATGAACGAGAGCGGAAACGGAAATTTTTCTTTCAGGAAATTCTGCAACGAAGGCGAGATGTGCCGCAGTTTTATGGAATATGTCTACGGAGACGAGGTGATTTATGTCATTTCGTGCTTTGAAAAGTCGCTTCCTCTTCTTGCGGCTTTTCCGTCATGCGTTGTTTCCCACGCCGAGCCGAAAAAAGCGTATTCGCGGGAGGAAATCATCTCCGGACTTTCAGACGGAGAAATCATAAAAGGTCTTACATGGACAGAAAACGGAGCGGCAAGGCAGGGAAGCGTCGAGGAAATTCTTTCGTCTTTCTGCGAGCCTTTCAAATCCGCTGAACATCGCGAAGTTCTGCGCGGAAAAGAAAAACTGTATCCCGCGCGTTATTTTGCAGGCCACAGACCAGTGCGCGGAAAATACGCTTTGCGGCAGAACGGACTTTTTGTCCAGTTTCATAATCCTGAAAAGCAGAATGTCGCTCTGGTTTATAAAGACAGGATTTTCAATCCTGACGAGGACATTGTGAGCGTTGCTCCGCTCTGATTTTAAGAGCGGTTTCAAGGCGGACTTTAAAACTTTGATTTTTAGAACGAGGAAATATTATGGCGGAAAAGAATGCGAATTATCCTGATTTCATAGGAAAGTACAAAATCGCGGGCGTGATTGCAAAAGGCGGAATGGGCGTTGTCTATAAAGCGATTCATCCTTCGCTTAAACGTTATGTCGTGATAAAAAAGATGACCGCTCGGAAAAATTCGTCCAATGTCGAGCGTTTCAAGCGTGAGGCGCAGATTCTTCTTGACCTGCAAAGTCCGTACATCGTCCATCTTTTTGATTATTTCACGGAAGGCGGATTCCGTTATATGGTCGAGGAACTTGTTGACGGAATGTCGCTTGACAAGCTGATTTCAAGGCAGACTGTTTTAAGCCCGGAGCTTTCTCTTCTGATTCTTCAGGACGCCTGTTTCGCTTTGAAATACGCGCATTCAAAGGATATTGTCCACCGCGATATAAAGCCTGGAAATATCCTGATTTCAAAACGGGCGGAAATCAAACTCGCCGACTTTGGAATCGCAAGCGACAAGGATTCAAACACCGAGGAAGGAACGCTCACACAGACAGGAGTCGCGCTTGGAACTCCGGCTTATATGCCGCCTGAGCAGTTTGAGGACAGCGCGAAAGTCGACAGGCGCGCGGACATTTACGCTCTGGGAATCATGCTTTACGAAATGGTCACGGGAACAAAACCTTATCCCGGAACCCTTTCAATCGAGACGCTGAACATCATAAAAAAAGGAAAATACATTTCTCCGAAAAAACTGAACAAGGACATTCCGAATGTGGTCTGCCGTCTTGTAAGAAAAATGCTCAAGCCTAAAGCAAAGCACAGATTCCAGTCAACAGAGCCGATTCTGAAAGAGATAAAAAAATATCTGAAGCATTACGACACAAGGGCGATCCGTGTCCAGCTTGCAAAACTTGTCCTTTCGGAAAAAAAACTTGATGAAGCGGCTTATGTTCCGAAAGACAAGAAAATCCGGAAGGTGAAAAAGATTGCAGGAATTTCGCTTTCGGCTCTTCTTTGCCTTGCGGCGGCATGGTATTTCGGCCTTGTCCACAGGACAGTTTTACGGCATTGGTTTACGTCTGTAAAAATCGAGATGATAATGCCTTCGCAGGCTTCAAGCGGTTCTGACCTTCCTGTAAAGGCGTTCTTTTTTGAAAACAAGGACGACATTCCTGAAGTGAACGGCTCTGAACGCGTCCTTAAATTCGATAAAAAGAATGAAAAGTACAACAGCGAAAGATACAAGGTCTTCACTGCGAAGGATGTTTTTCTTCGTCCTGGCGAATACAGAATCAAAGTTGTCGCCGGCCCTTATGTCTGGTGGAAATCGTTTGAGGTCTCAAAAAAAGAAGAGACGATAACCTGCGATTTCCTTAAGAACATGAGGCGGCCGATAAAGGTTCAGCCGAACGCGGTCGATTCGGAAAGCGGAAAAGACATAAGCGGAATCACAGATGTCAAAGTCCTTTACGGCAATTCCTGGATTGACCTTTCGGAAGTCCCGGCGGACAGAATGCTCAGCGGAACTGTCTGGAAATACAAGTTCAGCGCGGAAGGCTACGAGGACGAAATATTCTCGCTGCGGTTTGACTGGTATCAGGATGAATTGTTTTTGACTGCAAAACTTAAAGCGAAAAGTTAATGGTTTTCTGTGCAGCGCGCAGAACTCGCAAAGCCAGTTTTCTTTTGACCTTTATAATTGATTGGACTTTCCGCTTTTCTGTTATTATATTTAATTTTATGGCTGAAAACGAAAACAACGAAAAAGACAACGAAAAAGACGAGAAAATAAACGAAACCGAAAGCGCTTCTCTTCCGGAGACAAAGCCGGATGCGAAAAAAGAGCGGAAACCCCGCGCCAAAAAGGCTCAGAAAATCGGCGACATAATTCCTGCCGACCAGATGCTTCCTGCGAAGCTTCCGATTGTTCCTCTTCAGGGACGACCGATTTTTCCGGGAATCTTCACTCCGCTCATGATTTCTTCGCCTGAAGACACGCGAGTTGTCGAGCAGGCTTATTCCGACAACGGATACATCGGAATTGTGATGCTCAAAAACGATGTGGAAGAACCTGACTCAAAAGATTTGTGCCAGATTGGAACGGCGGCTAAAATCATAAAGAAAATAAATCTTCCTGACGGCGGAGTGAATGTTTTCATCTCCACGATAAAACGATTCAAAATCAGGAAGGCGATTCATTCAAAAGCTCCGATTTGTGTCGCGGTCGAATATCTTGACGACGAAGAGGACGACACATTTGAAGTCAAGGCTTTGACACGTGCCTTGATAAGCGAAATGAAGGAAGTCTCTGAAAACAATCCGCTTTTCTCCGAGGAAATGCGGCTGAATATGGTGAACATTGACCATCCGGGAAAAATCGCGGACTTTATCGCTTCGATTCTGAATGTTGACAAAGACGACCAGCAGAAAGTCCTTGAGATTCTGAATGTCCGCCAGCGCATGGAGCAGGTTCTTGTCTTCATCAAAAAAGAGCAGGAGCTTCTTCGGGTCCAGAAAAAAATCCAGAACGAGCTGAACGAGCGTGTAGAAAAAAATCAGCGTGAATATTTTTTGCGTGAAGAGATGAAATCGATTCAGGAGGAGCTTGGAACTGACGCTGAAGGAAACGCGACCGATTATCAGAAATTCAAGGAGAAAATCGCCTCGTTCGGTTTCAAAGGCGAGATAAAAGAAACTGTCGAAAACGAGCTTGAAAAATTCCAGATAACTGAGCCGAATTCATCTGAATATATGGTGAGCAGAAATTTCCTTGAGCTTATCTGCTCGCTTCCGTGGAACGAGGAGATTAAGGAAAACTACAGTCTTGGCAACGCGAAAAAAATTCTTGAGGACGGACATTACGGACTTGAGGACGTGAAAAAACGCATCCTTGAATATGTCGCAGTCCGAAAACTGAAGCAGGATTCAAAAGGCTCGATTCTTCTTCTTGTCGGACCTCCAGGTGTCGGAAAGACAAGCATCGGGCGTTCAATTGCGGAAGCGATGGACAAGCCTTTCTACAGATTTTCTGTCGGCGGAATGCATGACGAGGCGGAAATCCGCGGACACAGGCGGACTTATATCGGCTCGATGTGCGGAAAGATAATCCAGGGAATCAGAATAACGCACACAAAAGCGCCTGTCTTTATGATTGACGAGGTTGACAAAATGGGCGGCGGCGGTTTTCAGGGAGATCCTGCGAGCGCGCTTCTTGAAGTCCTTGACCCTGAGCAGAACGTGAGTTTCCGCGACAATTATCTGGATCTGCCGTTCGATGTCTCTAATGTCTTTTTCATTCTGACAGCGAATTCTCTTGATTCAGTTCCCGAGCCTTTGATTGACAGGGCGGAAATAATCCAGCTTCCTGGCTACATCGACCAGGAAAAACTTGAAATCGCGAAAAAATATCTTGTTCCGAAAAACCTTAAAAAGAACGGGCTGAAAAAGAGCCAGGTGAAATTCACAAAATCCGCTCTGGCAAGAATCGCGGAAGAATACGCGCGCGAAGCCGGAGTCCGGAATTTTGAAAAATGCATAGACAAGATAAACAGAAAACTTGTCACGGAGCTTCTTTCTGAAGCGGAGGCAAAAGCGGACGAGGAAAAATCAAAGGCGAAAGATGAAGGAAAATCCGCAGAAGAGATAAAGGCGATAAATTCGCTTGATTTTCTGGATTCCGCGAAAAAAATCGCCGTCGATTCTTCTGACCTTGAAAAATATCTTGGAAAGCCTGTCTTTGATGAAAGCGAAATAAAGGTCGCTTCTGTTCCGGGAACTGCAATCGGCCTTGCCTGGACAAGCATGGGAGGCGACACTTTGCTTCTTGAGGCGACAAGTTTTCAAGGAAAAGGCGGACTTGTGCTTACCGGCCAGATGGGCGATGTCATGAAAGAGTCAAGCCAGATTGCGTTCGACTGGAGCCGGAAACACGCTCTTGAAGAGAAAATAAAAAAGCCTGAATGGTTTGAAAAGAATATTGTCCATCTTCATATTCCTGAAGGCGCGACTCCGAAAGACGGACCGAGCGCAGGAATCACGATGGCGGTCACATTCACTTCGCTTCTGACAGGAAAAAAGATAAAGCCTCATCTTGCGATGACAGGAGAGCTTTCTTTGACAGGAAAGGTTTTGCCGATAGGCGGACTGCGCGAAAAGACTGTCGCGGCGAAAAGGAACAGGATCAGGACGATTATAATTCCGCAGGCGAACAAACGCGACCTTGAGGATATTCCTGAACACGTTAAAGAAGGAATAACCTTTATTCCTGTAAAACGCGTTGAGGAAGTTCTGGAAGCGGCTTTTTGAAAATCGATGAAATCCAATTCCACATTTCTTCATTCCAGCGGAATGATTTCATAAAGCCGTTGTCCAGCATTCCGAATCCGTGCTTTCCCCATTCATAAACTGTGAGGCGGCACGGAATGTTTTTCTCTTTCAGTGCATCGTGCAGAGCAAGCGAGTTTCTGTAGTCGACAACATCATCGTCTTTGCAGGCAACAATATAAGTCGGGCTCATGTCGCTCGGAATCTGCATTTCCATTGAAAACTCATTTTTCTTTTCTTCGGAAGGATTTTTCCCGAGAAGGCTTTTTCTTGACCATTTGTGCGCGATTTCGTCCTGCATTGAAACAACCGGATAGACAGGAATCACAAAATCTGGCTTCAGGCTGACTTCATGCTCGATTCCAAGATTTTTCAGCTCATCGTGGCTTTCCCAGAATGCTCCGCCCATAGTGACTAAATGTCCGCCAGCCGAATAACCGATTGTTCCGACTTTATTGACATCGATTCCATATTCATCTGCATTTTCGCGGACAAGCTGAATCGCCCTCTGCAAATCCTGAAGCATCGCCGGATAATGATAGCCGTTTTCCGAAGTCCTGTACCGCAAAGTGAACGCGGTCACGCTTTTTTTTGAAAACCATTCTGAAGTTTTGAATCCTTCGTTGTAAAGCCCAAGATGATGATAGCTTCCGCCCGGACAGACAATCACGGCGATTCCTGTGTTTTCTCCTTCAGCGCGGTGGGCGTACATCACAGAATATTCGTTTTTCATATCCGGAACATCTTTCCAGAGCCTTATCGCTTTTCCGCTTTTTGCATAGCACAAAGAGCCGAGAATGAACATGGCGAACGGAAGAATTTTCTTGAACGGAATAAAATTTTTTGCCTGAAAATGAAAATGTTTTTCGGGCTTGCAGTTGTCTGCCAGCCGAATGATTTTTTTGAACACTTTGAACATGAGGCAATGATAATAGAAAAGCGTTTTTTTCTCCAGTTTTTTCGTTGCTTTCGCTCTTTTCACGTTTTTTTTCTTCTTATCTTCGTTTCCGTTTTTTCGCAGGGCTTCCGCATTAATGAATACGGAATTATACCTTTACGCACTTTATGGCGCAAAGACATTCTGACTGTTGACAGTTAAGATGTTTTTAAAACGTTTTGTTTTTTTCTGAAAATGACCTATAATAAAATAAGTACGAGGTAAGAAGATGAATAAAAATTCTGATTTCGATGATGTTCTAGAAAAAATTGATAATATGACAAAACAAAACGAATTAACAGATTCCGAAAAATTTTTAAAAAGTATCTTAAATGAAGAGACCGATGCATCTTACGCAGATGCTCTATATACAAGAATATTCAAAAAAGAAACCGCAGCTCACACTGACGGAAACAACAATAGTTATAAGGCTTTAAATGATTTACGAGCAAAATCAAAAGATAAAATATACAAAAATTCAGAAACAGGGGAAACATATACAACGCCTGACGATTTTGCTACCGGTGTTTGCGAATATTACAAAGAGCGTTATCCTGAAAATTTTGAGCAATACAAAGACACCATCAAAAGAGCGGCAATTGATAGATTCAATCGGCATTAAACATCAAATCCGTTGTCTTTAAGATATTTAATAACTTCACTGTCTGCACCGTACATACAATAGTTTTTTTGAGGATGCGTTTTCATATAAGAAATAGATTCGGAAAGAGGCAAAACGACATAATTTTTATCTTTCTTTCGTTCTTCAATTATTTGTTTTTCCGAAGCAACGTTTTCATCAAACCAGTCTGCAATATTTCCAATATTATCCTGCATAATCGTAATATAAATATTATCAAACATATATATTCATCTCCGTATTATTATAGATATATTCAGCCAAAAAGTTTTCAAAAATATTTTGCTTTTTCTGAAAACATTCCCTGCAATTTTTACTATACTATTATCATCAAAAACTATCTTATTATTATTTTAAATACAGCGAGGTACACAAGATGTTTTCAAAGGATTATGAAAGAGAAAAACAATTAAAAGAATCAGAACAATTTTTAAATGAATTGCAAGAAGAGTTGCAGCCATTGCAGGAAATGGGCTTTCTTGTAAGAAGACGAGATAATGCGGGATTTTTAATTGAAGTTAGAACAAAAGAAAAGCCACACGAAAAAAGTTATCCTCATGTTCATCTTTATTCAAATGATAAAACGAAAGTTGTTTCTATGTTTATAACCAAAGAAGTTCCTAAAAAAGTTTCTGATTTGCGATTTGATAAAAGTACGTTAAAAAACGGAAATTTTGATAGTGATTTTTTGAAAAGAGTTGTTGACTGGGCAAACAAAAAATATCTGCCAGATGATAATCTTCCGACAAGATGGGACCAATTAAAAAATTATTATGAATCTTTACAAACAGATCCTGATGAAGAAGTTATATATCCTTCAAAGACAGAATTAGAAATTTAAAATACAGGCAATAACATAAACTTTTTCGGAATTAGCCCATTTCGTACTTTATTACGCAAAGACATTCTGACCGTCGCCAGCCAAATTTTCTGTTTCTTTGAATGTTCCTCACCTTTATTTCTTTGATTACATTATTTTATTTGAAGTATTTACGGAAGTTTAACTATAATTATAGATGAGAGGTGGCAAGATGTTTTCAAAGGACTATGAAAGAGAAAGACAATTGAAAGATACTGAACAATTCTTAAACGAACTTAAAGAAGAGTTGCAGCCATTGCAGGAAATGGCAAGAATTATTACTGTTGAATCTGGTAAAGCTGGAAAATTACTCGGAATTGAAAACGGTGTTATAATTGAAGTTATTACTAGTGAATATAAAGATACTGGAGAAGAACCTCATTTTCATCTTTTTCCAGGAAACCACAAAGATAAAAAAGGAAAAGCAAATAATTATGATTTGATAACTAGAGTAAAAATTACAAAAGAATTGCCTAAAAGCAAAGATGATATAGTTGCAATAAAAGACAATAAAGCGGTACCAGAAGATTATAAGAATTTTATTTATAATTGGTCTAAAAAAACAAATAAATTTGGATTTAATAATTGGCTTGTGTTGCAAAATATGTGGAATTCGATTCAAAGTAAGGAAGTATTTTAATCTATTTTTCGTAACTTCTAAAAATTTGTCTATAAAAAAATACGTACGGTTTGATTTATGGCGAAATCAACTGAACATCAAATTAGAAAAAAGATTCAGCAAATACGTGAAAAACTTGAAGAAAGAAAGTCGTTATCTGAAACTGATGAATCCGAGCCTTATGAAGATTCTTATGAAGCATATTATGAAAAAGATAAAACAGGGCCGGAAAATGAAGATGTAATATGCGGAAAATTTGTCTGGAACAGAAAAAAGAGTAATGAAAATATAACCGATACGAGTGACGGAAAAGGATTCAGTTTTTATCTTGCAAGGCATGCATTTGATGATAAATTCAAAGTAACAATAAAAGATAAAACAAATGAAAAAAATAAACAGACTTTGGGAGTTGTTGCTGGTGATGAAAAACTAATGGTTGTTGTAAATGTAAAAACTGAAGGGGATAAAATAAGAATTATTTCAGCTTGGAAAACAGAAGATTTTTCAAGATATGCAAAATTATATTATGATACGAATAAAAATAAACCTGGTTTTAATGAAAGTGTATCAAATGAATACGTACTTTTAAGAAGAGCAGAAGAACCTGGTCATTTTTTCGATTCTTTTACAATCCCGAAAGTTGTAAGATTAACGGATTTGGATTCTTATCCAAACAGTAGATATGCTTCTTTAAACGGAACAAGAGTGTTCATTCAGAATGTGGGAACTAAAAAATTATGTGATATGGGAGCAAGAATTGTGAATATGGACATTCGGCATGAAAATCATGATCCGATTTCTTGGTGAAATGCAAAAATCTTTTATTCTTGAAGTGCATAAGGGGATAATTCCGTATACAAAAAAGGTGACAAGATGTTTTCAGACTTTGAAAGAGAAAAACAATTGAAAGATACTGAACAATTTTTAAATAAGATAAATGAAGATAAAAAATCAACCGAATTGACAAAACGTGAATTAAAAGAAAAGATTTCATATTTGCATAAAAAGTTGAAGAGAATAAATAATCTGAGTGAAGATACTGAAAATGCAGAATCTGATGAATTATATGATAAATTTTATGAACCAGAAGAAGGAAATCCAAAAGAAGATGTTTATTATGAAAATTTTGTCTGGAACAGAAAAAAGAGCAACGAAAATATAAAAGATACCGGAGCTGGTAAAGGATTTTCATTTTATTATGCAGCACAAGTTTGGCAGGATGACGACCATTGCACAATCAAGAATAAAAATAACAAGGAACATCCTGATTACGATGTAACATTAGGTTTAGTAGCCACAAAAGATGTTGTAGTTGTCGTTAATACCAAACTAGAGGACGGAAAGATTCGTATTGTGTCTGCTTGGGAAGACGTAAATGCCGGACATTATACAGATACTTATCTAAACCATATAAACAATAAAAAGAAGAATGAAAGTGCAAAACCAAAAGAATATCTTTTGCTTCGGCGTGCTGATGGCAACCTGTTCTATTCAAATTCAAAAGGCAAAATCATAAATTCTGACGATCTGGATTTTCCATCTGAAAACAGTCTTGCTTCGTATAAGGGCAAGAAAGTTTTTATCCAGAAAAGAGGAACTTTGGAATCGTGTAAACATTTGCAAAACGTCATTGATGCGTATCTAAAATATGCAAAAACTGGATTCGATTGGTAAACAGCAAAAATAAGTCAAGTATCATTCAAAGTCCGTGCGGGGATAATTCCGAAATATAATTATAATGAAGGAAGATAAATATGAAAGAAATTAAAAGCTTTGAAGATTTTTCCAAATATACTGGAGATGAAGATATAATTCAAAAGACATTGAGGCTGATAAAATATCCAATGCTGGCAAGCGCTTTGAGTATTGCGGATGAAAATATTAAAAAAGTGTTTACAAAAAATTTAACACCCAGAGGTTTAAAGAAACTTCAAAAAGCAACCATCAAATTGAACAAACGAAGAGCTAAAACATCTCCAAAAAAACGTAAAGTAATAGACAATTCAAAATGGGTTCAGAATCGCATAGTTTATAAATTCAATGAAGTGGAAAAAATGATACAGGAAGGAACGTACCCTAGTGAATCATCAATTCGCTGGACATCTTTTAAGGATTTTTTATCATCCCACCTTGTGCCTTCTAAATTTAGAAGGTTCTTATTTCATAGAACTTTTAAGAAATTGAACAAATCTTTAAAAGATGTGTTTATAGGCATTGAGAATTTAGTGAAATTTGGAGCATTAAAAAGAATTTATGAATTGATAGAAAAAATAGATTATGCCGATAATATTGCTTCTTTGAAAGAATTTAAAAAATTGGCAAATTACCATAAAACTAATAAAAAGTTAAAAAACGGAGAATATGCTTATTGGACTGATATTGAAACCGATGGAAAGATTGCACATTCCAAAAAGAATATAAACAGGTGTAAAAAATTATTTCAAGTTTTGACAGAAATGATTAGACAGCTTGACGAAGAATTTAAAGATAAGCCTTTATCCTCTGCATTGTCTGCCCAGTTCAGGAAATTGAGAAGTATGATATATAAGAATGTTTTGAGTACAGAGAATAAAAAGGATATAGTTATTTCCACAGCTGATAATAAGAAAGTACTTTGTTCGTATATAGACGATAAAGAAGATTCTCCTCGTAAATTATCTTTGGTAGATATAGACAAGATTAGTGAATTAAATTCTATTGATGAAAATCATCCTAGTATGAAAACTTTTGTTTTGAAAGATGATGCAGCCTATATGCTTTCTAGACTTGAGACTATCTGGAAATCTGATAATCATACTTTGAAGGATAATGATGATCCGGAATCTGATTTAAAATATTTAATTGACTTTGATCCTTCTCAATATGATTTGAAAGTATTTGAGTTAACAATAAATACTAAACAAAATGATGCTGATTCAAACTAAAAGTCCTTGCGGGGGATAATCCGGCACTTTTTTTTGAATTTACGAGAATTCCGTATTATTATTAATGTATGGCAAATATTTTGGATTATATCGACTGGCGCGGCGATTTGAGTTTTGATGAATCTCCTTTCAATGAGATTGACGCGCTTATTTTGATGCAGATAACTTATCTGAATTTCGACGGGATTCTTGAAAACGAAAATTTCAAGACTGAACTCACAATCGCTGAGCTTTCAGAGGCGTTCAAGAAATCGCCTGATTTTGAAAAGAGATCGGATGTCGGCGCTCTGATAAACAAGAACACGATTGAAGTTCTTCTGAAAGCGTCGGAATCTGTCCGTTTCAAAAATGTTCTTGCCTCGGGATTTGTGAACATCATCGACCTTGAAAAAGAGGAGCAGTTTGCCGCTCTGACATTCCGTTTTTTGCCTAAAAAGGTTTTTGTTGTGTTCCGCGGAACTGACGACACGATTGTCGGATTCAAAGAGGATTTCAACCTCGCGATTATGGACGAGGTTCCAGCCCAGAAAGACGCTGTCTCTTATCTTGAAAAAGCCGCGACGGAAATTAAAGGCGATATTTATGTCGGCGGACATTCAAAAGGCGGAAATCTGGCTGTCTTTGCAAGCGCGATGTGCAGACCTGATGTGAAAAAGCGGATTGAAAGTGTTTTCAATATGGACGGGCCTGGATTCAAAAAAGTCAGGCTTCAGTCTCAGGAATTTTATGAGACTGTTCCTAAAGTGCATTCGTTTTATCCGCACTTTTCGATTGTCGGAATGATTTTTGACCGCGCCGGAAAGTATGCTGTTGTCCAGAGCGACCAGACAGGACTTCTCCAGCACGACGCGCTTAGCTGGCACGTGAAAGGAACTCATTTTGAAACCTGCGACGAGTTCGACAAGACTTCGGATTTTCTTACGGAAACTCTTAACAAGTGGCTTCTTTCGCTTACATATGAGCAGCAGAGCCAGTTCGTTGAAACTCTCTACAAAGTGATTAAAAGCACGGACGCCAAGACGAATTCGGAAATAAAGTCAAACGCTGTAAAGAATTCGCTTACGATTATAAAGGCATGGAAAGAAACAGAGCCTGAAATCCGGAAAAATGTCGAGAAAACAGTCCGCCAGCTTTTCAAGGTCGCGCACAAAGAGCTTCCTCCGCTGACTTTTCTGTTTTCCGGCGAAAAGGAAAATCAGGAAAAGTAAACGAAAGCGAGTTTTCACTCCGGCGGTTCGGATTCAGACTGAAATCAAAAAAAAAAATAAAATAAAAGGAAAAAATTATGCAGGAAACAAAAAATGTAAGAGAGATGAAAGATTTTTCTGAAGCGAAATCAAAAAACAGGTTTCTTTCAAAAGTTTATCTCTGGATGACGCTTGCGCTTCTGATAAGCGGCGGAACAGCGTTTTTCGCTTCCCAAAGTCCGAATCTGATTCAAGCGCTTTTTGGAAACGGCGGAATCGGATTCATCGTTCTTTGCGTCGCGGAAATCCTGATTGTCTTCTGGCTTTCTTCACGAATCAGAAAAATAAGCGCGACGGCTGCGACAGTCGGCTTTGTCGTTTATTCGGTTGTGAACGGTCTTACGCTTTCATCGATTTTTATTGTCTACAAATTTGACTCGATTTTTGTTGTCTTTCTGATTTCCGCGGCTTTGTTCGCGGCGATGGCGATTTACGGCTCGTTCACAAAATCCAACCTGAATTCCGCAGGAAGGTATCTTTCGATGGCTTTAATCGGAGTTATAATCGCTTCGGTTGTGAATATATTCTTGAGGTCATCGTCGCTTGAATGGATTATCTCTATGGCGAGCGTTCTGGTTTTCACAGGGCTCACGGCTTACGATTCGCAGAAGTTCATGCGCGCAAGCGAAGCGGCGGAAAACCAGAGCGAGGATGTTTTCCAGAAAGCCGCGGTAATCGCCGCCCTGGAGCTTTATCTTGATTTTATAAACATCTTTTTGTCGCTTTTAAGAATTTTCGGAAAACGGAACAATTAGATTGCAAAATATTGCCGCACGGATTGGAAATCGCTGACGCGATTTCTTTAAAATCCAACGTTTTCCTGTTCTGCGTATTTTAGAAAAGGGCGTTGCGGGAAAAACTTTGTTTGTCCCGCTGGAAGGGGCAGGCGAAAACGCTGAGCGGTTGAGCCGAGGGGAAGGCTTTCCCCTCCTGCAATCATAAATTATGCATTATCAATTTACTTGACCGCTTTTATCGCCGCGAGCAAATCTTTGTATTCTGTGAACGCCGGATACTGCGGATAATCTTTCTTGATTTGCTCAGTTGTGCGGAACAGAAATCCTGCCTTTGAAGCCTGAATCATCGCCAGATCGTTGAAAGAATCTCCAGCCGCGATTGTTTCAAATCCGCAAGACTGCAAAGCCTTGACAGTTGTAAGCTTTGATTTTTCGCACCGCATCTTGAATCCGGTTATTTCTCCGCTTTGCGAAACTTCAAGCGAGTTGCAGAAAATCGTCGGAAGCCCCAGCTTTTTCATCAGCGGAGAAGCGAACTGCTCGAATGTGTCGCTTATGATGATTGTCTGCATTTCGCTTCTTAATTCATCAAGAAATTCTTTTGCGCCCGGAAGCGGCTCGATTTTTGAAATCGTTTCTTGAATTTCTTTTAATCCAAGCCCGTGTTCTTTTAGGATTCCGATGCGGAATTTCATCAGTTTGTCGTAGTCAGGTTCGTCGCGTGTCGTGCGTTTCAGCTCAAGAATCCCGGATTCTTCCGCAAAAGCAATCCAGATTTCAGGAACAAGAACGCCTTCTAAATCTAAACAAGTTATCAGCATGACGCAATTATAGCAAAATCCGCTTTATGTTGAAACAGAAAACTTTCGTTGTTAAAATCGAATCCATGGGTGGAAACAATCGGACAAATCGTTCCAGCCGTTCTGGTTCTGCAGATAAATCTTCAAGCCGGAACGGAAAAAAACGGACATCAAAAAATCAAAAATCGGCAAAATCTTCTGTGAAACGGACAGGCTCAAGAAAACGGGCTTCTTCAAAAACATCAAAGCGGAAAAGCAAGAAAGTCTTTATTCCGGCTGACAAAATCATTCTTTTCTGCGGCTGCGTTGTTCTTTTTTGCGCGATTCTTCTGGTTTTGACGCAGGCGACTGATTCAAGAAAAGATGCGGAAATCAAAAACGAGTTTGAAAAAATCACGAAAGCTGAAAAAGAGAACGACAATTTTTCAAGCCAAGCAGGAAGTTCACCTGATTCCAAAAAAACTGATTCTGCTTCACAGGAATCATCTGGCTTGCAGAAAAAATCGTCTTCCCAATCGGAAAAAAAGAAGGCTTCTGCAAATACAAAAGAAAATATCGCGATGGCAAAACAGCCTGATAACGATGTGGTTTCGAGAACCTCAGCCACCGAGCAAGATAAAAAGGCGGTTGACCCAGCCGTCCCGAAGGACGCGCAAGAAATCACCAAGCAAGAAAAAAAGGCGGTTGAGGCGCTCGAAGCCACCGAAAACAAAACATCAATCACAAACGAGTTTTCGTTTGTCACGGAAGCGAAAAACAATGCGGTCCTGGTTTTTGTGTTTGACGACGGCGGACAAAATCTTTCCCAGCTTGAAAAAGTTCTTGCGCTTCCATTCCCGGTTACAGTCGCGGTTCTGCCCGGCTTGGCTCATTCAAAGGATTCTGCGGAGAAAGTCCGCCGAAGCGGAAACGAGCTTATTCTGCATCAGCCGATGCAGGCGGTGAACCTGAATGTGAACCCTGGTCCTGGCGCGATAACGCCTTCGATGAATGAAGAGGAAATACGTTCTGTTCTGTTCAGGAACATTTACGAAATCGGACCTGTAAAAGGCGTGAACAACCACGAAGGCTCTCTTATAACGGCGGACGCGGAAAAAATGAGTCACGTGATGAGGCTTCTTTCTGACGAAGGCTTGTATTTCCTTGATTCGCGGACAAATGCCGGCACAAAAATTCCGTTCGTCGCGGAATCGCTCGGTTATTCATATTACGAGCGGAATGTTTTTCTTGACAACACAAAAGTCCGTTCTGACATTCTAGGCGAGATAAAAAAAGGCTTGGATTACGCAAGCAGAACAGGCTGCGCGATTATGATTGGCCACGTCTGGTCGGCGGAAATTCTTCCTGCGATTTTGAATGAAATTTATCCAGTTTTAGTGAAAAACGGCTACAGGTTTTCAACAGTTTCAGATTGCCCGGCGAGAATCAACTGATGATTTGCAATTTGAAAATTGACGGTTGCCACACGGATTGGAAATTGCTGACGATTTACGAAAAACGGCTTCCGCGTTCGTCAAAAAATGAGGTGGTTGAGCAAGTCGAAACCTTGCCTACGTGCATTTTTTATTGTTTGCGAAGAAAACTCGACATTTGACCTAATAATTTTGTTTACTTGTGGAATTTGTTATCCGTGGGCAATAAAAATGATTTACAGCTGGGAACAGCGGCACAAAATTTACTGTAAAAGACGTTGTGTTTTCGATGGAAACGTATGGCAGCTTTTCGGAACCTGGATTCTGTGTGTATTCCTTTCAGCAATCACGCTGGGAATTTACACATTTTGGATTCCAATAAAAATAAAGAAATGGCAGATAAAACATACGCATCTTTTGGAAAACGACAGCCTTGCGGAAGAAAAGAAAGAATTAAAGTTAGTGAGAAAAGAACTTGCTGCGGAAGAGAGAGTTGCTGCGATAAAAAAAGACGCAAATCTAAAAGCTGCTTCATATGTTTTTGCAGGAATCACTTTTTTGTTTATGACAATGGGATGCTTCAGTTATAATTTCTCGTTTGTGATTTATGCTTTAGGAAGCGCTGCGGTTTTATTTTGTCTTTTCATAGCTCGCCAATCTCTAGGAATTAAAAAGTCTTGATGCATTTGCGTTTTCCCTCTTTCGCTTGCTTTCAAATCCTCTAAACACTAAAATTGTTTTCAAAAATCGGATATCGGGTTTTATGAAAAATTCGGCATTCGATTTTTAATTCGGTGGAATCCGATGGAATTCTCTGGAACGCATAAACGCATAGAAGGACGAAAAAGTGATTGTTTTAGGCATTGAATCCAGCTGCGACGAGACTGCGGCGGCGGTTGTTGAGGACGGAAAGAAAATCATAAGCAATGTTGTCGCGACGCAAATTCCTTTTCACGAGGTTTATAAAGGCGTTGTTCCGGAAATTGCCAGCCGCAAACACGCGGAATGGATTTTGCCAGTTGTAAAGCAGGCTTTGGAGCAAGCAAATCTTTCAATGGACGACATTGATGCGGTTGCTGCGACAAATCGTCCGGGGCTTATGGGCTCGCTTTTAGTCGGACTGACTTTTGGAAAAACGCTTGCCTGGGCAACAAACAAACCTTTTATCGCAATAAATCATATGCTTGGACATTTATACGCGGCTCATCTTGAAAACGACATCTCTTATCCGTATTTAGGACTTTTGGTTTCAGGCGGACACACAATTATCTGCAAAGTTTCCGGTTTTGATGACATTGAAGTTCTGGGAACGACAGTTGATGATTCTGTTGGCGAAGCGTTTGATAAAGTCGCGAAGTTTTACGGGCTTGGCTATCCTGGCGGAGTTATAATCGACAATCTTGCAAAAAAAGGCGACAAAAATGCCGCAAGTTTTCCAGTTCCAAAACTTGACGGAAAAGAACACCGCTACGATATGAGTTTCAGCGGATTGAAAACCGCCGTTATTCATCAGATTGATATGTTTTGGAACGAAGGTTACGAACATTCCAAGGAAAATATGTGCGCCGCTTTTCAGGAAACTGCGTGCAGAACTTTGACAAGCAGACTTTTCCGTGCGGTTGAAGATACAGGATTGAAAACAGTTGTTGCAGGCGGCGGAGTTGCGGCAAATTCTAGATTGCGCGAACTTCTTGCGGAACGCAAAGATTTGAACTGCATTTTTCCGCCATTAAAACTTTGCGGCGACAACGGAGCAATGATTGCGGGCGTTGCGTATCACTTTTTGGAACGAGGCGACCGTTCTGGCTGGAACACAACCGCGTCGGCAAGAATTCCGCAGTTTAAGCGCGGTTTAAAATCTCGTTTATAATATAAATATAATATAAAGAGGTTTTTGGGGAAACGAAGTTGCCCCTAGAAGAAGGGATAGCGAAGCGTTGCTTTCCCCACTTTAATCCACATAATTATTAATTGACTTGGAGATATTATGCGTCTGAATAAACTTACTTATGGAATTGTCGGGCTTGGAATAATGGGCGGTTCGATTGCGAAAGCGATTCGTGAAAACATTTTGAGCGAAGCGGATTCGTCGGGAAAAGTGCTTGCTTGCAACCGAAGCCAGAATAGTCTAAAATCTGCGCTTTCCGAAGGCGTTATTGATGAAGCGTTCACAATTGAAAATGTTGGTGAAATGCTAAAGAAGTGCGACATCGTTTTTGTCTGTCTTTATCCGCACGCAACTCTTGATTTTTTGAAAGAACATAAAAACGAATTTAAAAGCGGCTCGTTTGTAACAGACATTTCCGGCGTTAAGGGAATTTTTGAAAAAAATCTTCCTTCACTTTTAAGAAGCGATGTTGATTTTATAATTGGTCATCCAATGGCTGGCGGCGAAAAAGAAGGCTACGCTGCATCGAATGCAAAGTTCTTTGTGAATCATAATTATATTTTGATTCCGCAAGATTTTAATAAGCCGGAAAATCTTGAGACGATGAAAAATCTTGTTTCGGCAATGGGATTTACCCGCATAACTGAAACAGCTTGCGACATTCACGATTATAAAATCGGTTTTACAAGCCAGCTTTGCCACGTTATTGCAAGTGCTTTGGTTCAGTCTGCTCCAGATAAAGAAATAACTGCGTTTGGCGGCGGAAGTTTTGAAGATTTAACAAGAATCGCGATGATAAACGCGCCGCTCTGGACGGAACTTTTTATCTCAAACAAAGAAAAACTTGTTTCGCATATTGATTCGTTTATGTCGCAGATGGAAAAACTAAAAGAAATGATTCAAAACGAAGATGCTGAAAAGCTTACCGAATATTTGAATCAAGTCCGCGAAAAACGAATCGCGATGGGCTCGATTACAACCAAGGCAATTAATAATTAATAACTGACAATGTATAATTAATAACTGACAATTGTTTTTTTTCTTCTCAATCCATTTGAAAAATTATTAATTATACATTCATCATTCTGAATTAATTGAACAGCTCAAGAATCTCATCTTTTGGTCTTGCGCCTGCTGACTGTTTTGTCATCTCGCCGTTTTTGAACACGACAAGATTCGGAATGCTCATGACATTGAATTTTGTCGCGAGTGCGCTTTCGTCGTCCACATTCACTTTGCAGAATTTATATTCGGAATGTTCTTCTGAAAGCTCGTCAATCAAAGGCGAAACCATTTTGCAAGGCCCGCACCAGGAAGCCCAGAAATCGACAAGAACAGGCTTGTCGCTCTTTAAAACCTCAGCCTCAAAATTTTTGCTTGTCACAATAGTCACCATAAAATTACCTCTCTATCAGTTTGTTTCTATAATTAAAGATAAATGCGTTTTGAAAAATAATCAAATTCCGCAACAATTTTACAGCATTTTTTATCTCGCCGCGTTTTTTGTGGTATAATCAATTAAGAATATTACTCCAAATGTCGGCTTTTGCTGCAAATAATAAAAAATGCACGCAGGCAAGGTTCGGATTTGAAAAACAATCTGCACAAGTGAGTAATAAAACTAAAAAAATTGCAGAAAATGCTTGTTTGGTGTTTTTGATAAACTCAAACACCGTAATTTGTTAACGAACGCGGAAGCCGTTTTTCATAATCGGGTTCTTGCCGGAAGTGCATTTTTGCAAGGTTTTATAAAAGCCGACATTTGTAGTATTAATATTTGCTTTCAGCGGTTTTTTATTCATTGTGTGCGGCACGGGGGAGTTTGAAAATGTCACCGAAGAAAAAAAACGCGGACCGGAAATTCGCGGGCAGAAAATTTTCACAAGGAAAACCAGTCAGCAGGAAATTCAGTTTTTCATGGAAAGCAGGGCTTAAAGGCAGAATCATGAAAGTCCTTGTGGTTTCAATGCTTGCGATGATTCTTATGTTTGTCGTCGCGATAAAAGCGGAACGCCATGCGCTGTCCATTTCCGAAAATCCTGAGCATTTGAGTTTTATCTCCAAATCGATTTTCGCGTTTTTCATCGTTTATTTTCTTTTTGTTTTAGTTTATGTCTATTTTGTTCTCACCGACATTTTAAGTCCTCTCCGCGATGTCTCAAAAATCGCGATAAAAGTCTCTCACAGGGAATTTGACGTTCCTCTTTTAAACAGCGAGTCAAAAGACGAGATCGGAGTTATCTGCCGAGCCTTTGACAAAATGCTTGTGAGCGTCTCGAACTACGCTAGCACAATCCGCGAGAAAGTCCGCACTGAAAACGAGCTGAAGGAAAAACAGATTGAGATGAATTATCTTTACGCGAGCGCAAGATTGAGCGTTCTTCAGTCGCAGATAAATCCGCATTTCCTTTTCAACACTTTGAACACAGGAGTCCAGCTTGCGATGCTTGAAGGCGCGGACAAGACAAGCGATTTCATAGAGCAGCTTGCCGTTCTTTTCAGATACAACGTGCAGGACAGGCAGTACTCCACAATCGACGAAGAGCTTCAGGTGATTGAGCATTTTGTCTACATAATGAAAGTCAGGTTCGGAAGCCGTCTTGATTTTGAGAAAGACATTCCGTTCGGCTCTTATCCTCAGAAACTTCCTCCGATGATTCTTCAGCCTTTGTGCGAAAACTGCATGAAGCACGGTCTTGAAAAACAGGTAGGAAAAGTGATTCTGAAAATCAGGCGGGTCCCTGGATTTGTGGAGATTTCTATTTCAAACAACGGAGCGGACTTTGACCCGGACATCAGGCTTCAGATTCTTGATGAGGTAAGAAAAGGAAACATTTATCAGGATTCCTTGAACCCGATAAGAATTCCGACACAGAGCTACAGAATCGCGGACATAAGCGGAGTAGGAATCGGGCTTAAGAATGTCTTTGCCCGGCTTAAGCTTTTTTTCCACCGCGATGATATTTTTGACATTCAGAGCGACGGAAAAGGAAGCGGAACAAAATTTATCGTGAGGGTGCCGATTTATGTATAATATTCTTGTTACGGACGACGAGCAGATTGTCGTGGACGCTCTGATTTTCATCATAAACCGGAATTTTCAGGGACAGGTTAATTTGTTTTCCGCCGGGAACGGAACCGACGCGATAAATATCTGCGCGGAGAACGACATCGACATTGTTTTTATGGACATAAAAATGCCGGGAATGAGCGGACTTGAAGCGATGAAGTATATTCTTGAAATCAAACCTCAGGCCCTGATTATAATTTTAAGCGCGTTCGACACATTCCAGTTCGCGCAGGAAGCCTTGAACCTTGGCGCGTTCAAATACATCACAAAGCCGGTGAACAGGAATCTTGTTGTGGAAATGGTCCGTGCCGCGATGAATCTTGTGGATTCAAGGAAATCAATCGCGCCTGACGGAAACCTGCTTCAGAAAAAACTTGAGAAAATCTCTCCTGTCCTTGAAAACGATTTTTTCTACAACTGCGTGTTCAATCATTCGCGGAACGAAGATGTCTACACTTATCTTGATTATTTTGACATCCGCGAGGAATGTTTCTGCGTCGCCTGCTTTGAATTTCCTGATATAAACCTTAAGAATCAGAACGAGGTCCATTCAAGAATCCGCGATATTTTTCATTCCCAGGCGAAATGCCTTGTCAGTGTTCTTCTTGTGAACAGGGTCGTCGTGTGTTTTTATTTTGACAAGCCTGAAGGAAAGGATTCTGACCTCTGGATAAAAGACGTGATAAAAAATATCTACACGATTTTAGGAATGAAAGTCGCGCGCGGAATCCGCGGAGGAGCAAGCAAGAGTTTTTCCGAGATAACGCAGATCCCTGAAAAGTATGATTTTGCCCTGAACGCGCTGAATTCGGCTTCGGCAAAAGGCGAGCTTGTTTTTTCCGATGAAAGCAGAAATCCGTTCTCCAAAAACGAGGCGGAATCTGAAAAATATGTCGCCCGTCTTTTCAACCGTCTTAAAATCGGGGATTCGGGAACAGTCTCGTATCTTGCGAATTCTTACATTGAGCTTCTTCGTTCCCAGGGAAGAAACCTTGATTACATCAAGGGAAAGATTTTTGAAATAATCGTGAACGCGCGGAACATTCTTAAAGAAATCAGCCCGAAAAACAAAGACACTTTTCCGCAGGAGTCTTTTTCCGCGATAAGCGACGCATCCACTGATTCCGCGCTCGCCTCGTATTTTGTTTCACGCCTTCAGGAAGTCGCCAAAAATGTCAATCTGATGAAAATCCAGAAAGAAAATCCGATTGTCGCCAAAGTGATTGATTTTCTGAACGATAATATCGCGAAGAACATTTCTCTTGAAACGGCTTCAGGAATCGCGGGAGTGAATCCTTTTTATCTGAGCAAACTTTTCCGCGAGGAGACAGGCTACACTTTTGTAAGCTATCTTTCTGAAAGGCGGATGGACAAGGCGAAGCAGCTTCTTCTGGAAACAGAACTTTCGATAAAGGAAATCACCGCGGAAATCGGCTACAACGACCAGAATTATTTTTCAAAGCTTTTCAAGACAAAGTTCGGAATCTCGCCGACAGATTTCAGAAAAACAAAATGATTTGAAAAACTGCATTTGCTCTTTTTATTTTTTTTCCAATTCATTATAATCTTTTTATGAAACGTGCATAATGCACGAATTTAGTTTTAATATAAAACGCGTTCCTTCATTTCATTGCAGGAACGCAAAAAAAGTCATTTGAAAACTGAAGTTTTCAAATGACTTTTTTTAGGAGTGGTTATGAAAAACGCTTACGTAAACCGTGTGTGGGAAGAAGTTCAGTCTAAAAATCCGAACGAACCTGAATTTCTTCAGGCAGTAGAAGAAGTTTTGACAACTCTTGACCCTGTTGTTGACCAGATGCCAGAACTTGAACCGAACGCGATTCTTGAAAGAATGGTAGAGCCGGAGCGTGTGATTATGTTCCGTGTTCCGTGGATGGACGACAAAGGAAATTATCATGTGAACCGCGGATTCCGTGTCCAGTACAACAGCGCAATCGGTCCTTATAAAGGAGGCTTGCGTTTTTCTAAAGAAGTGAACCTTTCTGTCCTTAAATTCTTGGGATTTGAGCAGGTCCTTAAAAACTCGCTTACAACATTGCCGATGGGCGGCGGAAAAGGCGGCTCGGACTTTGACCCGCACGGAAAATCTGACAAAGAAGTCATGCGGTTCTGCCAGTCATTTATGACGGAGTTGTACCGCCACATCGGAGCGGACACAGACGTTCCGGCAGGTGACAAAAACGTCGGCGGACGAGAAATCGGTTATCTTTTTGGTCAGTACAAACGAATTCGCGACGAATATACTGGAGTTCTGACTGGAAAAGGCCTTACATTCGGCGGTTCTTTAATCCGAACAGAAGCGACAGGCTACGGACTTATTTATTTTGCACAGGAAATGCTTAAAAAAGTTGGACAAGACTTTAAGGGCAAAGTTTGCGTAGTTTCTGGTTCTGGAAACGTTGCAGAATATGCTGCAGAAAAATTGATTCAGCTGGGAGCAAAAGTTGTAACAC
The DNA here is from genome assembly GCA_964606655.1 of uncultured Treponema sp. GTDB lineage: Bacteria > Spirochaetota > Spirochaetia > Treponematales > Treponemataceae > Treponema_D. The sequence continues at coordinate 1,871 of CAZSHF010000012.1, read as the reverse complement.
TTTCTGATTCTAACGGATACATTTACGATGCAGACGGAATTACTCAGGAAAAACTCGACTGGGTAAAAGAACTTAAGACTGTTCGACGCGGACGCATTTCTGAATACACAAAACAGTTCCCTTCTGCAAAATACTTTGAAGGCAAAAAGGTTTGGGAAGTCAAGTGCGACTGCGCTTTCCCTTGCGCTACACAGAACGAGCTTCTTGGCGAAGATGCGGACAAACTCTTGAAAAATGGAGTTCAGCTTGTTGCGGAAGGTGCAAATATGCCTTCTGACCTTGACGCTGTAAACAAGTTCCTTGCTGCAAAGATTTTGTACGCTCCAGGAAAAGCATCTAATGCCGGCGGCGTTGCGACAAGCGGTTTGGAAATGAGCCAGAACTCAGAACGACTTTCTTGGTCTAGCGAAGAAGTAGACAAGAAACTTCACGACATTATGGTAAACATTCACGCGAATGCTTACGACACAGCCGTAAAGTTTGGCCAGGCAGACGGAAAGTGGGTAAACTACGTGGCTGGCGCAAATATAGCGGGATTTGTAAAAGTTGCGAACGCTATGATTGCTCAGGGTTTGGTATAAAATAAATCGGTTGGCGAAGTGCGCCAGCCGGCCGCCACTCGCAAGTCTCGTGGCGAGCGCATTTTATGGATAATCCTAAAAAAGTCCGCTGCCGCGGGCTTTTTTTAACGGATTTTCTTTTTGCGAAACTGAAGTTTTTCTTTGCAAAACTATAGTTTCTTACTATAAACAAAAAGTTTCTCGGCGTAAAACCGAATGTTTCTTCCTGCAAAATCAAATGTTTCATCAAGTGAAACTTTTTGAAACTCAATAAACCTGTTCTGAAGCTTGAGTTTCAGAACAAGTCTAATATCTCCAGTCGTATTCTTCAGTGAACCTTTCGTAAGGAACTTCGCTTTCAATTCCGTTCTGCACAAAAATGTTTTTTACTGCTTTTTGTTCTTTTGGTAAAATCGGCTTTTCTTCGCGGTAAAAACGATAATATTTAGTTTTTCCAAAGTATAAAAGAAGGTCTTTTTTTATGTTTTTAGCATTTTTAAGCGGAATCTCGTTCAGAATATTTTTAATTCCCCAGGCAAGCGTGATTTTTTTGCTGGTTCTAAACGATTCGCATTCTTCATCATCTTTTGGAAAGCAGAGCGGATTTATAACTGTTATAGTTTTATCATTTTCTGTAAGTTGTCTATAAACAAGCTGTCGCAGACATTCACCGGCGTTTTTGCAAGAAGAGTTCTGGCATGCTGCATAATGTTCTGGTGGATTTAAGTCCATATATAAAATATAATACAGAAAATGTAAAAAAGGGAAAAAATGTGATAAAATGAAACTAACAAAAACCTAATTTTCCACCGATAAAAAACTATGTCGTCGGATGAAAAAATCATAAATTGGCTTGTTGCCCAGCGAAATCTTGCTGGAAAAACGCAAAAGCAGCTTTCGGATGATTTAAAAAAAACTCAGTCATTTGTGTCAAAATACGAAACTTTTCAAAAAAAACTTGATTTAAGCGAGTTTATAGAAATTTGCCGTGTCTTAAAGTGTGACCCATCCGAAGTTTTAAGGAGTGCGATAAATGCAAACATCTGATGTGCTTTTGAAAGCAAACGACGCGCTTAAAGATTTTGACAATTTCAGTTTTGATGTTCTGAACATCGAAAGACCAGAAACGATTGAAGAAGCTGTGAACTTGTGCAAGATAATCTCAAAACTCTCGCCTGTTGTCGGCAATCTGATTGAATTCCGTGCGGTTAATTTCTTCAACAAGATTCCTGAACTTTCCAAAATCGGAAAATGGCGCAGGCAAGATCCGGGATTTCCAGACACAGTTTTTGATTCTGAAATTTCTCCAAA
>CAZSHF010000011.1:0-49154 GCA_964606655.1 uncultured Treponema sp. | reverse complement strand
ATGCGGCTGCGATATTTCGGCAGACGCATTTAAACCTTCTTGCCGAGAGTGCATTCTTGCATGATTTATAAAAGTCGACATTTGGGCTTATAAATCCAGCGGTTTTCCATCGGGATTCTTGGCAAATTCCTTATTTATACTTAAGCGCTTTTGCTATATAATCAGAAAAATATGAACGAAGACAAAAGGCTTTACATAATCGGCGCGGGCTTTGCCGGCCGGACAATAGCGGACGACATAAAACGGAAAAAAGTTTTCGGAAGCGTGAAAGCGTTTCTTGACGATGACAAGTCTTTAATCGGAAAGCAGATCGACGGACTTCCTGTGCTAGGGCCGATAAATGAAGTCGCCTCGCTTTTAAGGTTCAAAAAGCAGGACGAGGCTATAATCGCGATTCCAAGCGCGCCTGTTGAGAAAACAAAGGAAATCTATGAAGTCCTGAAAGACGCGGGCGTCGCCAAAATCAAGATTCTTCCTGGAATCAGTCAGGTCGTGAACGGAAGCGCGCATCTTGTCCAGACAAGAGACATCGACCCTCTGGACATTCTTGGACGCACTCCTGTGACAATTCCTTTAAAGGAAAGCCTTTCCTATCTACGCGGAAAACGTGTCATGATTACCGGAGCCGGCGGTTCAATCGGCTCAGAGCTTTCCCGGCAGCTTTTGAGCGGCGGCGCGGAACGGCTTTATCTTTTCGGGCACGGAGAAAACTCGATTTATCAGATTGACAGGGAGCTTCGTCTTCTCCAGTCTGAAGGCGTCGGAGAAAAAGCGACAATCGTTCCGATTATCGGAGACATGAAAGACAGAGCATACACAGACTACATAATCGGAAAGACAAGATGCGATGTGATTTTCCATTGCGCCGCATACAAGCACGTTCCGCTTATGGAAGAAAATCCTGTCGCCGCAATCGAAAACAATGTGTTCGGAACAAAAAACCTTTTGGATTCCGCGCTGAAACACAATGTCCGCCGCTTCGTCCTGATTTCCACAGACAAGGCGGTCGAGCCGGAAAGCGTTTACGGCTGCTCAAAGACTATATGCGAAAAGCTTGTCCTTGAAACAGCAAAAAAATCAGCGGGAACACAGAACGCGGAAGGAAAATTTATGTTCGTCCGTTTCGGAAACGTCCTTGGCTCGCGCGGCTCGATTCTTCCTCTCTTTATGGAGCAGATCAAAAACGGCGGACCTTTGACTGTGACTTCCGAGAAAATGGAACGCTTTTTCATGACAATTCCTGAAGCCTGCTCTCTTGTCCTTCAGGCAGGAGGAGTGGGAAACAACGCGGAAAGCTATCTTCTTGACATGGGAGAGCCGATTAAAATAATCGACCTTGCGGAACAGATAATAAAGTTCAGCGGACTTGAACCTTACCGCGACATCGACATAAAAATCGTGGGAAAACGGAAAGGCGAACGGGAAAGCGAGCCTTTGTGGCTGAAAGAAGAAAGCCCTGAAAAGACAAAATACCCGAAAATCCTCAAGCTTAAAAACCGCGAATTTGAAAGCCCTCGGCTTGAAAAACTCCTTTCAGAGCTTGAATCAATCTGTTTTCCAGAAACCTGCCTCAAGGATTCTGAAAACAGCAGCCCTGAAAAATCTTCTCGCAAGAACTTCAAGATTTACAGAAACAAAGAAAAACTGATTGAGATTCTTAAAAACGAATTTCCGTCCCTGAAAAACCATCCCGAAAACGAGGCATAGAATGACAGATTCAGACTCACTTGAAGTTCCTTTTTTCCGCCCTTCAATTTCCTGTGAAGAAGAGAACGCGGTTCTTGAAGTTCTTCGGAGCGGATGGCTTACGACAGGAAAACACACTTTGCAGTTTGAAAACGATTTTTCCGCTTTTATGAACAGAAATCCAGAAATTCAGGAAAACCGGAAAAACGCAGGGCTTGACGCGCGCGAAGCAAAAAGCCTTGCCGTGAACTCGAACACAAGCGGAATGATTCTTGCGATGGAAGCGCTCGGCGTAAAAGAAGGAAAAGCGGTCATCACAACTCCGTACACTTTTGTCTCGACCGCAGCCGCGGCAAAGCATCTTGGAGCGGAAGTTTATTTTGCCGACACTGAAAAAGACTCGTACAGCATCGACTGCGGCAAGGTTGAAGAAATCCTTAAAAAGGACAGGAAAAGCGGAAATCCGAAAGTCGCCGCGATTGTCCCGGTCCATATCGGCGGAAATCTCTGCGACATGAAAAAAATCATGTCTCTTGCAAAAAAATACAATGTGAAAGTGATTGAAGACGCGGCCCATTCTTTTCCAGGAAAGACAGATCTCGGCTATGCGGGAACAATCGGGGACGCCGGAGTTTTCTCGTTTTATGTGACAAAGACAATCACGACAGGCGAAGGCGGAATGGTCTGCGCGCGCGACCCTGAAATCATAAAAAGAATGAGCATAATGAGAATGCACGGAATGGACAGGACAACCTGGGACCGCTACACTTCTCCGCGCGCAAGCTGGGAATACGACATCATCTCTCCAGGATACAAATTCAATCTTCCTGACATTTTAAGCGCCATTGGATGCTGCCAATTGAAGAAAGCTGACACTTTCTTTGAAAAACGGAAAAAAATCGTCCTGAAATACAACGACGCTTTCAAAAGCCTTGACTTTGTGAGGCTTCCGCCTGATTCAGAAGGGAACGCCTGGCATCTGTATCTTCTGCGCCTTGTTCCTGAAAATCTTAAAATCAGCCGTGACAGCTTCGCAAAAACGCTCCAGAAAAACGGAATCGGAATTTCAGTCCATTTTATTCCGCTTTTCCGCTTTACTTACTGGAAAAACCTTGACAAAAATTTTAAAGCGGAAAATTTTCCCAATGCGGAATATAATTACCAGAACACGATTTCTCTTCCTTTATGGCCTGACATGAGCGAGGAAATGGCGGAAAAAGTCATAGACGCTGTGACAAAAATCGGAAAGGAAAACCATGCCTAGAACTGAACCAAAAACAAAGACAAAAGAAAAAAAAGCGAAAAGCTACGCTGTAAAAGACTATCTGGCTGACATCCACAAGTCTTCAATGCTTTACGGAGCGCTTGTGAGAAGCCCTGTCTCAAAAGGAAAAATCACAAACATAGACACGTCAATTCTTCCTGAAGAATACATCCTGTACACGGCGCGCGAGATTCCCGGAAACAACACTGTGAATACTTTTTCCGCCAGGACAAAGATTTTCGCGACAGGCAATGTCCACTACAAAGGAGAGCCTGTAGGAATCCTTGTAGGGCCGGACATAAAAGACACAAGAAAATGGGCATCGCGGATCCAGATAAGCTTTGACTTTTCAGAATCTGGCTCTGATTCAGAAAAAGAGGAAAAAGACGGAAACATTCTCGCCTCAAGGATTATAAAAAAAGGGTTTTTTGAAGAGAACGGGAACTTGAAATCCTCCGAAGAAGAATTCTTCAAGTCATTCAGATACGATTTCAAAAATGTATGGAGCTACCGCGAGACCTCGCCTTACTGGCTTGAGACTTCAGGCGCGTTCGCATCGACAGAAAGCGGAGTCCTGAATGTCTACAGCCCGACAAAATGGCCTTTCCAGCTTGAAAAATGCGTCTCGGAAGTCCTTTCTCTTCCAAAAGAGAAAATAGAAATCAGGAAAACCCAGACGCAGGGAAAAAACACAAACGGCTCGTGGAGGTCCGCGATTCTTTCAACCCAGGCGGCTTTGGCTTCGTATCTTTCGGGAAAGCCTGTTAAAATTCTTCTTACACATTCAGAGCAGAACGAGTTTATGAAAAACGGACTTGAAACTCAGATTGAAGTGAGAACCGCCCTGGACGAACGCGGAGAGATCAAGGCGGTCAAGGCGAAAATCACAGCGGACGCAGGAATCCAGAATCCTTTCGCGGAAGAAATCGCAGACAGGCTTACAGTCGCGTTCATAAATATGTATTCCCCTGAGCACATTTCAGTCGAGACCAGAATAATCTCCTCCGAAAATTCTCCGACCTCATTCTCCGCGGAAAAACTCGACGCGGCTTCCTATTTCGCCTCTGAAAGCCAGATCCAGCATATCTCGCGGAAAACAGGAATTCTTCCTGACGAGATAAAGTCCTTGAACTTCCAGAAACCAGGCGCGCTTTTCAGGTTCAAAGACCTGAAATGGGAAAACGCCATGGACGCGATTTCAAGCCAGAGCGACTTCAAGCGAAAATACTCATCTTACAATCTGAACTCAAAGCAGAATGCGGAAAGCGAAGAGCATATTTTCCTTTCGCTTCCTAAACGCGGAATCGCGCTTTCGACAGGACTTGAAGGAGCGTTCTTTTTAGGCTCGTCGCTTGAAAACTATCAGCAGAAAATGAGCCTTACCCTTGAACACGACGGAATCTTAAGGATAACCGCTCCTGTTCCCTCCAGATCAATCGCTGACATCTGGAAAAATCTTGCGTCAGAGCTTCTTGGGATTGACCAGAACATGATTCAGATTGACAGCGACACAGAGTCGATAATCAAGTCGCCTCTTCCGGAAAACCTTTCAAGCAACATAAGCATAATGACTTCGCTTTTAAAAAAATGCTGCCTTGAAATCCAGAAAAAACGATTCAATGTTCCTCTTCCGATTTCATCAAAAAAATCGACATCAGGCGCGGCAAAACGTCCGTTCAGCAGAGAAAGCTTTTCAGGAGTTCCGTTTTATTCAACAGCGTTCGGAAGCGCAGTCCTGGAGCTTGAACTCAATCCTTACACTTTTAAAGTCGCGGTGAAAGGAATCTGGGTCGCGATTGACTGCGGAGAGATTTTCTCGATCAAAGACGCGGAGAACACAGTCCGGCTTGCGATAAGCCAGGAGCTTTCTGAGCTGATTGAAGACGAGACTCTGACAAGCGAAAGCACAAACATCGCCTTCGTGCAGTCGCAGAATCCGCCTTGCCAGCTTGGCTCTCTTATCCACAATCTGATTCCGGGAGCGTTCGCGGCGGCTTTGTCCCAGGCAATCGGGGCTACAATTTCTTCTGTTCCCTGCACAGAAAAGCAGATTTTCGAATGTTCTGAAGCTGCGGAAAAAGAAAAGAAATCCGCTCTAGAAAGACATGATGAAAGAAAACCTGAAGAGAATTCAAAAGAAAGAGCCGCTGACGAAAACGGGAGAACGCAAGAAAAAACTGAAGAAAACGTAGAAGAGAACGCGGAAGAAAATTCCGAAAACCAAGAACGCCTTGCGCGTGAAATCCTTGAGAACCCGGACAGCGAATATTTCCAGGAAGAGATAGGCGAAAAGGAAATGAAGGAAATCACTGAAAAAATGGAGGAGACAGAATGAATATTCCTGTAATCCTGAACGGAGAAAAAACACTTCTTGTCGATTCCGCGGACACTTCCCTTCTTTCTGTCCTGCGAAAGAACAGGCTCTACAGCGCAAAACGCGGCTGCGAAAAAGGAATCTGCGGCTCTTGCACTGTCCTTTTCGACGGGCTTCCTGTCCCTTCATGCAAAATTCCTGCAAGCCTTGCCATAAACAGAAATGTGCAGACTCTTGAAAGTTTCCAGAAGACTGACGAGTACACAGACATCATGAAAGGATTCTCAAAGGCAGGAATAAAACTCTGCGGCTACTGCAACGCCGGAAAAATATTCGCGGCAAGAACAGTTCTTATATCAGGCGAAAAGCCTAGCCGGAAGACAATCCAAGCACAGGTGAACCATTTAAGTCCGTGCTGCACAGACGAGGACACTCTTATAAACGGAATTCTTTACGCTTTTGAATTCCATGCAAAAAGAACCGAAGGATAAAGAGAACAGAAGGACAATATGAGCGGAAAATTCAACGAAACTGAAAGCAAATTCTTTTTGGCGCGGAATATTCAGGAGCTTTTTTCCAGGAAAAAGAATGTCGCGTCTTTGCAGATAGTCGGCGGCTGCACTTATCTTGGACGCCTTCCTGAAAAATCGACTTCAACCTCGCTGATTCCTGAGCTCAAGGAAATAACAAAACACGAGCGGTACATCGAGACAGGTCCTGGAGTTACTCTCGCGGAGCTTGAAAGAATCGGAGAAAGACATCTTCCCAAAATTCTATACGACGCCGTCGTGAAAATCGCGAACCCGTTTGTAAGGAACATCGCGACAATCGGCGGAAACATCTGCGCCAGGGAACAGAAACTCGGGCTTTTCGCTCCGCTTCTTGCCCTGAACGCGCAGATTGAACTGAAAACACAGAAGAAAAGCCAGACTGAATCAAAATTCATATCGTTCCAGAATTTCACAGAAGTTCCCGAAGAAAGCATACTTTCAAAAATCAGGATTCCTCTGAACGAATGGGATGTCTCAGTTTATGTAAGGCTCGGCCCTGAAAACAGAATATCTCAGGAGACAGCAGGATTCGCTTTTCTTGCGGCAAGCGAAAAACGCGCGCTTTCAAGCATAAGCATAGCGTTCGCAGGACCGTTCGCATTCCGCTCGTCATCGCTTGAAAACAGGCTCTTAGGAAGAAGGCTTCCGCTTGCCTACAGCGAGACCGAAAGCCTGATTGAAGAGGCGGAAAACTCTTTCGATTCGGCTTCTGAAAACAAAAGCTACGAGCCGATACTGAAAAAACAGTTCCTGAACCTTGTAAGATATTCTCTGGAGCAGCTGACTTAAAAAGCTGGAAAAACACGCCGGAAACAAACGCCATCTGGTTTCTGAAAAACGGAGTCATGGGAATTGAAAACCAGACAAAAAACAATGCAAGAAAACTGAAAACATGATGGAAAACTAAAACAAGAAAACGTAATTATCGAAAGTGAAAAAAAATCAGGCAATGTTAAAACAAAAAGCTCCGGCTGAAAACCGGAGCTTTTTATGGACGGTGAGAGGATCGAACTCCCGACATTCTGGGTGTAAACCAGACGCTCGTACCAGCTGAGCTAACCGTCCGTTTGGAATGTACCTAATATATCAAAAACGATTTTTCTTGTCAACAGCATTTCCAGCAATTGTCACCGATTCATCATATTTTCGTCATACAGGCGATTGCCGCTGCATTATGCCCGGCAGATTTTCTCTTCACATTCCCTGTAAATCGCCGCTGTTTTTTCAAGAATATCCTCAGGGATTTCCTTTATGCTTGAATCTCCGGCAAGGCTGTTCTCCTTCAGCCAGTCGCGGACAAACTGCTTGTCGTAAGATGCGGGGCTTCCTCCGACCTTGTACTTTGACAGGTCCCAGAAACGGCTTGAATCGGGAGTAAGAACCTCGTCGCCCAGAACAAGCTCTCCGTTCCCGTCAATGCCGAACTCGAATTTTGTGTCGGCGATTATGATTCCGTTCTTGTACGCGTGCTCATAGCATTTCCTGTAAACAGAAAGAGCGGCGTTTTCAACCTTTTCGGCAAGTCCAGAGCCAATATCGTTTTTCATATATTCAAGAGTCACGTTCATATCGTGTCCTTCAGATGCTTTTGTCGAAGGAGTCACAATCGGCTCGGAAAGCTTTTCCGCCTGGGCGTAGTCTTTCTCAAATTTGTGTCCGAGAAACATTCCGTCCTTTTTATACGCTTCGTACATAGAGCCGAACATATAGCCTCGGACGATTATCTCGTAAGGAATCATTTCAAGTTTTTTCACAAGAACTGTTCTTCCTTCGTATTCAGGCTTCTGGAATTCCTTCGGCATATCCTTTAAATCCGATGAAATCATATGGTTTTTCACGATGTCCTTTGTGTAGTCAAACCAGAAATTTGAAAGCGAGTTCAGAACTTTTCCTTTTCCAGGAACAAGTGTAGGAAGGACAACATCAAACGCAGAAATCCTGTCTGTAGTGACGATGACCATTCTGCCGTCTTCCAAATCATAAACCTCGCGGACTTTTCCGCTCGAATGTTTTTTCATTGCGTAAAACCTCTGTCTGTGAGCTGAATGTAAACTTTTATAAACTTTCACGGAGATACTAACGGTTTTACGCGTTTTTTACAATTACGTCTGTTCGGTCATTCAAGGCTTTCGCATGAAAAGCGACTGGCGAAAACTGGCATTTACACATCCTGAAGTTATGGAAAACCGTCGGATTTCAAAGAAATTACGTCAGAAATTTCCAATCCGGGCCAGACTTTTCTTATAAAAACCAGCTTTGCCTGAAAAATTATCCTCTTGGCGCTTTGTACGGGTCAATCGGCATTCCGTTCTGGAAAACCATGAATTTGATTGACGAGTCGCTTTTTCCGGTCCGTCCGAGTTCCGAGCCGAAAGTGACATAATCGCCTTTTCTGCAGGTGACTTTTCCAAGTCCTGTGTATGAATAGATAAGTCCTGTCTTTGACTGGACAAACACGACTTCGCCGAATCCGCGGTAAACGCCTGTATACATGACAGTTCCTTCGCGGACGCAGGTCACAGGCTCTGCCTCTTTTCCTGTAAGAAGAACTCCGCTCACTTTTCCGTTCACCTTTTTTACAGAAGGATTGGAAAGCGGCCAGGAGACAGAGGAAGACGAAGGGTTTTTCAGGGAAGAACTCGTATTCTGCCCCGAAGAGACAGAACCTGATGAAGAGCCTTGAGATACTGAGCCTTGCGTGCCCTGTTTTTCCTGAGAAGAAAAGTTTTTCTGGTCTTTTGATGAGATTTCCGCTTTTGAAGAGAAGTTTCCCGAAGAGACTTTAAGTTTCTGCCCTACTTTTATAGTCGCGTTTGAGTCAAGTCCGTTCATGCTCAAAAGCTCTGCAAGCCGGATGTCAAACTTTCTTGAGATTCCGTAAAGTGTGTCGCCTTTCTGAACCTCGTATGTTCTTGATTCCGAAAGATTCAACGAAGAAGCCGAAGCGTTTTTTGAAGAAAACTTATTTTCAGGCGAAACCGCGTTTTTTTCGCCGGTCTCTGAGGAAAGAGCCGCCGCGTTCCGTATATCGGCGCTTGGAATGACAAGCCTTGCGCCTTCCTTCAGAATATCGCTTTCCGAAAGATTGTTCGCTGTCCGCAGCTCAGCGACTGTAATCTGGTATTTTCTGCTGATTGAATAAAGAGTATCTCCCTTTTTAACCGTATAGACAGAATCGGCGGACAAAAACGAGCCTCTGGAAAAAAACAGAGAAGCGGCAAAAATTAAAAAAATCGGTTTTCTAAGGCATTCTGGTTTCATGTTCTGATTATCGGCAGAAATTCCAAGTTTATTTATAATATCAGCCTGCGATTTCTTTAAAAAGCGAGCCAACATCGATTCCGTTTATTTTCTCGCCTTCCTTGTAGCGTTCAAGCATATCTTTCCTTCCGAATTCAAGATGTGACGAAGTTATTCCGTGCCTTATCGAGGAATCCGCCTCCATAAGAGCGGAAAGATGATCCGCGATTCTCACAAGCCTTCCGTCTACTGGAGAGAATTTCCTGTCGTTGAATTTTTCATTGAGCTCTTCAAAGGAAACCTGAACTGCTTTTCCGTCCTTTCCCTTTATCCTGTTTGAAAACTCATCGGAAGTGAAATACATAAGCTCCTCGGAAAAATAGTCTTCCATAAGCGGCGCGAGCTCTTTGCTCACAGTCTCGTCCTCAATCTTTTTCACGATGTTCGGAAGCCCGTCCGTCGCTGTCTTTACAGGAGAGATTATATCGCGCGTGACCGCCTCAGGAAGGTCGTGGAAAAGCGCGCAGAAATAATTGTTTATGAGGCGGCTCTCGCACATATCCGGGTTTGACGAGCGGCAGAGAAGCAGTGTCACAATCGCGACAAAAAAGCAGTGTCCGAGCACTGTCGTTTTTGGAACACGCGGCGTCTGATTCCATCTTACCTGAAACCTGAGCTGCTCGATTTTCATTATGAAGTCAAAGGATTTCTGTTCAGTCATAAGCAGCTGAAGGCCTGTCAGGTCAAGGAAACTCTGAAGCTCAGCCTGCAGCTCTTTTCGGATTTTCCTGTAACGCATAGGCTCGTTCACAAGGCTCAGCATTGAAAGCTCGCGCATCGAAGCGTATTTGTGCGACGCTGAAAGAATGTGCTCGGCAAGCCTTGATTTTTCAGGAATCTCCTCGCACCCTGATTTCTGGGAAATGTAAACCGAGAACATTCTGAAAAGCTCCTGGTCGCGCAGAAGCGGCTCGTACTGGCTTAAAACCCATTCGTTCAGCCGCATATATTCCTCAGGATATTCAATCTGGAGCATATCCTGCACAGGCGCTTTTATGTCGCACAAAGCGATTTTTCTGAGGAGGTCAAACAAGGACGCGTGTATCATCCAGCTCCAGTCGACAAAGCGGCCTTTGTTTTCCTCAGCCTTTCCGATTATATAGGCGAGAACCATTTTTTCTCCGGCCTTGTCCATCTCGACCAAATCAAAAGGACGGACAAGGTCTGTCCATCTCTGGATTGAAAAGCCTTCGAATATTTTATAAGCGAGTTTTCTGTCTATCATAGCCTTAACGTGTTTTTCCGAAGCTTAGCGTGAAGAGCCGGATTTCTGGTCGGCTTCCATTTTTTCTTTCCAGACCAGAGCCTTTTTCTTGACTTCCTCCGCTGTGGCTGTGTCGCGCAGAACCAGGGCAAGCTTGTGGCGCGCGAGAAGAAATTTGATTCCGTTCCGCATATCGTCAATCCGTCTTGTAGAAAGCTCATACTTGTCGCGGTATTCCGCCGCGCTTGTGTCAAGAAGCTTAGCGATAAGACGCATATAAAGCACTGTCGTCTCATAATCAGGCGCGCTCGGATTTTTGTACGCTTTTTCCGCCTGCCGCATATCGACAAAATTCTTCGCCACAACGACAAACCTTCCTTTCAGCTCGACAAAAGACCATTTCCATTTGCTGTTGTCTCCGAACGCGTCCTCAAGCATATTTATAGCAAGGCCCATTTTTCTTACAAGATAATAGCGCTTCTCTACAGGAATATTCACGATTCTGTCGTAGTTTTTTATAAGGTCGATGTAAGGCATATCTATCACATCTGTGACAATCTCCTCAAGATAGATAATCGCCTTGTAGATTATTTTCCTCGCCTCGTTCAGGGCGTCGTTGTTCTTCACGCCGAGGATTTTCAGGGAAAGCTCATTCTGAGCCATATAAAGGGACGCGATATGAAGCATGGAATCGCTCAGCTCGATTTTCTTGTACGGAGTCTGTGGATTTTTCGGGTCGAGAGAACTTAAAACCGCTTTTTCCTGGCTCAGAAGAGCCGTTATTTTCGCCTGATAAGGCTTTACCGCTTCCGCAAGCTCCAGTCTGCTTTCTTCAGATATTTTCGCCATTTCTACCCTCCTGGAAAAAGTTCTGTTCAGCCTGAATATTTTTCAAGCATCGCCTTAGCGTGCGACAATGATTCCTGACTGCCAGCGTCGCCTGAAAGCATCCTCGCAATCTCATGAATTCTGTCTTCGCCTTTTACAATCTCGACTGTCGACGAGGTTTTTCCACCCTCGACAGCCTTCTTTATCCTTATCTGATTATCGGCAAAAACCGCGATGCTCGCAAGATGAGTTATGCAGAAAACCTGTCTGTTTCCTGAAAGCCTCTTTAAATGCTCGCCGACCTGAACCGCAATCTCGCCTCCGATTCCTGTGTCAATCTCGTCAAAAATCATGGTTTCCACAGGATCGTTCTGGGCAAAAATCGTCTTTATCGCAAGCATAACGCGGCTGAGTTCTCCTCCGCTTGCGATTCTGGCAAGAGGCTGGAGCGGAGAGCCGAGGTTCGCGCTGATAAGGAATTCGACATTGTCCATTCCGTAAGGGCCGCATTTCTGGACAATATCATTTCCGCTTTTTTCCTGAAGGCTCACTCCGAACCTTGAGCCTTTCATTCCGAGCTTTGAAAGAATCTCTTCGATTTCCGAAGAAAGCTTTTCGCTCACCGCCTTCCGCTTCTGGGAAATCGTTTTCGCCGAAATATAAACCTGCTTTTCAAGCTCACGGACCTGGCTTTCAAGCTCGGCTTTTGACTCTTCACCGCTTTTCAGATTCTCAAGCTGCTTTTCCGCGTTCTCAAGATACTCAAAAACCTCGCTCAATGGCGCGGAAACGGAAGAAGCGTATTTTTTCTTTAAATTGTAAATAAGAGAAAGACGCTCCTGGACTTCAGAAAGATGGACAGGGTCGTACACAAGTTTTTCAGAATAAGAGGAAAACTCTTCGGAAATGTCTGAAATCTCGTAAAAGCTTGCCTCAAGGCGCGAGTCAAGATTCAAAAGCGACTTGTCAAGCCCCGAAGCATTCTGGCTTTCACGCCTTGCTTTTTTCAAGAGGGAAAGAACGCTTTCTTCTCCGCCGTCAATCATAGATTTTATCGATTCGACTGACGCGTAAAGCTTTTCGTATGATGAAAGGCGGGCCTCTTCCTCCTCAAGTTTTTCGTCCTCGTTCTGCTCAAGCTTCGCGTCGGTTATTTCTTTCACGGAAAAACTGAACATTTCAATCCTGCGCCCGCGCTCCTGAAAACTCTTGTCAAGCTCTTCAAGGAGTTTTCTTTTTTCGACAAGCTCGCTGTAGATTTTCGTGAAAGCGTTCACCTCGTCGGTTATTCCAGCGCGCGCGTCAAGAAATTTCCTGTGTTCTGAAACTTTCATGAGCGACTGGTGCTGATGCTGTCCGTGAATATCAACAAGAAAAGAAGAGAACTCCTGAAGCTCATTTCTTGTCACAGGAGTATCGCCGATATACGCGCCGCTTTTTCCGTTGTCGCGGATAAAACGCCTTAAAAGAATCCTGGAATCCTCACATTCGAGCGCGTGCTCTGAAAGCCATTCTTTCGCCTCGGAAGATGACGAGCCGTCAATAAGAAAAGTTCCGCTTACGCTCGCCTCGTGTCCGCCAGAGCGGATCTGGGAAACATCGGCTTTTCCGCCAAGAAGAAACGAAAGCGCGCCGATTAAAATCGATTTTCCGGCTCCAGTCTCTCCTGAAAGCACAGTAAAGCCTTTTTCAAATTCTATGTTTTCCGATTCGATAATCGCGAAATTTCTGATAGACAAATCTTCAAGCATGAGGTCCTCCAGACCAGTTCAGTTTTGAGCGCAGGGCAGAATAAAAACTTTCTGTCGAGCTTCCTGCAAGGATAAACCTGTCGGAAATTCTGCGTATTTTCAGGACATCTCCTTCATGCAGGTCGAATGAAGCCTGCCCGTCAACAGTTATAATCACATCTTTCTGGCGGAAAGGAAGAACTTTCACACGGATTTCGCCTTTCGGGCTGAGAACCAGAGGACGCGCGGAAAGCGAAAATGAATTGACAGGCGTCAGGACAAGAGCATCAAGCTCAGGGTCGATAATCGGGCCGCCTGCCGAAACCGAATACGCGGTCGAGCCTGTCGCTGTGCTTACAATTATTCCGTCAGCCTTGAATCTTCCGAGCGGAACCTCATTGTAAGTCACTTCAAGTGAAATTGTGCTTGCGGCGGTTTTCGCGCAGATGACGACATCGTTCAGTCCGATTGACGAGAAATTCCGTCCGTCACTTCCAGTTATCAGAGCCGCGTGAATCATCGACCTTTCCTCAGTCTGGGATTTACCTTCAAGAAATTTTGAAAGCCTTTCCTTCCATTCGTTTTTCTGGACGCTCGCGATGAAGCCGAACTCGCCGAAATTAATCGCGAATACAGGAATCTTTTCCCGGACACAGCCTCTGGCCGCAAAAAGGACAGTTCCGTCTCCGCCGAGCGTTATCACAAAATCGTTTCCCGGAAAAGGATTGTCGTCTGAAAATCCGTCAAAGCTGTAAAAAGAGGCAGATATTCCGCGTTCTGAAAGATAATCTGAAATCTCTTTCCCGTAGATTTGAGAATCCTTTTTTTTTGTGTTCACGACAATCAGACACTTTTTCATTCTAATCCTGTTTCCTTAAAACATTTCCAAGAGAAGAAAATCCTCAAGGCTAAGGAAGGGTTCCCAGAACCTTCACGATTTTTGAGACCTGCGAATGGCTTAGCCTCGGATAAAGAGGAAACAAGGCGCACCTAAGGTAAAGCGATTTCGCTCTTATGCAGACTTGAGAAAACTCCTCTTCCCTTTTCGCTATGACAGAATCCTCGTAGGCAAGCGAGATTTCAATATCTTTTTTAGCGGCGTACTGTTTCACATCTTTAAAAGAGCTTGAAAGGACAAGAGGAAAACAGCACATTGTCGAAGTGTAGTCCAAAGGCGGCTCTTCATTTTTCTCTCCTGAAGGAGCGGCGCCGGAAGATTTTTTTTCATCAGGCTCAGGAAGACTTCCCGGATTGTTGCTCCGGCTGAACATCCTGTGCCGCCCGGAAAAAGAAGCCCTCTGGTAAAGGGAGAAAATGCGTTTCCGGCTCTCTTCGTTTCTGTCAAATTCCTTAAGCTGAACCCAGGCAAGAGCGCAGTTTATGTCAGGAAGAAGTTCTGTGGAAGAAAGCGTTTCTGCGAACTTTTTAAGGACAATCCATTCACGGCGGTCAGGCGCGATCAGAACCGCTCCTCCGCCGGCGGTTATGACATCCTTTTCTTCAAGGCAGAGAATGGAATAAAGCCCGAAACTTCCAGCCTTCCTAGGCTTCAAAGGCTTTCCGTTCTCATCTTCCTCAGGAACAAGAGAGCCTGCGCTTTTTGAGACATCTTCAATCACAGGAATTCCAAGCGACATAATCGCGTCCATTTCAGGAAGAATTC
Source organism: uncultured Treponema sp. (assembly GCA_964606655.1). GTDB lineage: Bacteria > Spirochaetota > Spirochaetia > Treponematales > Treponemataceae > Treponema_D. The sequence continues at coordinate 34,614 of CAZSHF010000011.1, read as the reverse complement.
CCATCGACTCGTGAAGAAGAAGAAGCCGTCCGCCGTGGTTTATTCCCCGCTGGACAATTTCCGCGTTCACAAGACCTGTCGAGTCCTCGACATCAAGAACCAGAGCCTTGTATCCTGAATTTTCAAGCGCGGAAATCTGCCATGAAGGAGCAAGCGCTGAAATCATGACAGTTCCGTCTTCCTCAAATCCGATTGATTTCAGCGCGTATCTCAAGGCCGTCTCAGGACTTCTTAAAGCGACCGCTCCGTCGCAATCAAAAAAAGATTTTATCTGCTGGATAAAACGCGAGTTCAGTTCCCCGGGGCCTATCTTCTCGTCAACCATGCAAGTCAAGACCGCGTCCATTTCCTTTCTGCGAATAGTTGTGCTGTAAGTCTGTATCATTTCTACTGATTTTTTATGATTTTCTGCAATTCTTTAGGGTCGAAAAGCTTTGCCGTGTCAAGCATAATTAAATATCCGTCTTCATTCTGGACAACGCCGTTTATGTATTCAGAGCCGATTCCGCCCATCATCTGGGGAGGCTCCTGGATTTCGCTTTCATGAACCTGGACAACTCTTGAAATCTTGTCGATTATGATTCCCATCTGCATTCCCGAAATATTCAGGATTATGAATCCGCTTTCAAGCTCGTCAAGCTCTGCGTTTCCGTCGTCTCCGCCAATATGGAATCTTCTGTGAAGGTCAATTATAGGAATAATCTGGCTTCTAAGGTTCAAAATTCCGACCATATAGTAAGGAGCATTGGGAATAGCCCGGATTCTCTGAATTTTCACGATTTCCTTGACATCCATAATGTCAACGCCGTACAATTCATCTCCAAGCCTGAATGTCACCAACTGATACTGTGCATCATCTGCCATAAAAACCCCTTTAAACACTCTTGATTGATTTTCTACAATTTTATATCGAAAAGTCCGCTTTTGCAATTCATTTGTATCATTCTGTATCCCCAAAACGTGTTCCTAAGAATCGACTGTAAAAAGCGTCACCGCCAAAACTTTTTTCACGCCGTTTTCTTTCAGAAGCCTTGCTATTCCTTCAAGCGTCGCTCCTGTCGTCATGACATCGTCAAGGATGCAGACAGTCTCAGGAAGAGGAGAAACGCGCTCTTTCAAGAAATACGATGAGCCGATTGTCAGAAGCCTTTCATCCCTGTCCAGAGTTTTCTGCTCCGTCGAATTCCGTCTTCCGAGAATCCTCCGGATTTTTATTCCGTGCCTCATCTCAAGAAAACGCGAAAGCTCTTCAATCTGGTCCCAGCCTTCCCTCTTTATTTTTCCGGGCCGCGGCGGAACAGGAACAACGAAAATCTCCCCGAACATTGAAAAAATCTCGTCGAGGCGGATTTTCACAAGGCCTGCGAAAAAAGGCGAGAGAGTCCTTTCGCCTTTAAGCTTCCACCGGCAAAGAAGATTTGTGTTCCAGAGCCGGTATGAAAAAAGCGGAAAAGCCCTGTCAAGATTTTTCAAGACGCTTTCTGTCCGGCATCCTGCACATCTTGTCTTTTCTGAGACAAGCCTTTTTCCGCAGATTTCACAGAATCTGTCTGAAAAATCCTTTCCGATTTTCCGAACTTCAAAATGCTTTTTCCTGCACGAAACACATACAGGAATCACCGCGCTGAACGAAGAGCAGACAGCGCATTCATTTCCTCCTGCCATCAGAGAAAAAAACGCCCTTGAAACCTCAAGAAAAAACTGTTTCAAGACAAATGCAAACTTAATCACATTTATATATAGCAAATCTTTTTCAAAAACTGAAAAGCATTCGCAAAAAAAAGATATTTTTTGCCTCAGGCTGATGAAACTTAGTCCGTCAAACGGCTCACCGTCCGCCCAAGGTCTTTTTCCATCTCTGGATTGTCTGTAGCGCGTTGAGCGGCGTCATGTTGTCCGGGTCGGAAGAAAGAATCTCGTCAAGGATAATCTCCTCGTCGCTGAAAAGTCCCGGAGATGAAAGGACAGGCTTTTCCTCTTCTTTGTATTCTGGAACATCGGAAAGGACAGGCTTGTTTTCCGCCGTGTTCTGTATATGCTCAAGAATCTGCTTTGCGCGGCGGACAACTTCAGATGGAAGCCCTGCAAGGTTCGCGACATGGATTCCGTAGGAATTTTCAGACGCGCCTGGCTTCACTTTACGCATAAAAGTCACGCTTCCGTTTTCCTCAAGCACATCCATGCACAGAAGCTCAAGCGAACTGTTTTCAATCCTTGTCAGCTCATGGTAATGTGTCGCGAAAAGCGTCCTGCATTTTATCCTGTCCAGAAGATACTCGCTCACCGCCCAGGCGATTGAAAGCCCGTCCTCTGTTGAAGTTCCGCGCCCGACTTCGTCCATAATGACAAAAGACTTGTCGCTTGCGGAGCGGAGGATGTTCGCCGTTTCTGTCATCTCGACAAGAAAAGTCGACTCGCCTTTCGCAAGATTGTCGCTCGCGCCGACACGGCAGAAAATCCTGTCCGCGATTCCGATTCTCGCGCGTTTTGCAGGAACAAAGCTTCCTGCCTGTGAAAGAAGAGTTATGAGAGCGTTCTGCCTCAGGTAAGTGCTTTTTCCTGCCATGTTCGGGCCTGTTATCAAGGCGAAGGACGGAACATCATCATTTTCTGAGCTTACGCTTAAATCATTAGGAACAAACTCGCCTTTCGGAAGATGAAGCTCGACCACAGGATGACGGCCGCCTTCAATCTCAAGGACTTTCTCGTCTGTCATTTCAGGTCTTGTCCAGCCGTGAATAAGAGCCGCCTCTGCGAAAGCGGAAGACGCGTCGGTCGAGGCGATTTCCGAAGCAGTCTGCATAAGATACGGAACATAGGAATGAAGCCTGTCTCTTATCTCGACAAAAAGGTCGCGTTCAAGCTGAAGAATCTTAGTTCCAGCCTCGTTCAGCTCATGTTCAAGCTCCTGAAGACGCGCCGTCGTGTATCTGTCGCCGTTCACAAGATTCCGCCGCATGATGAAGTCAGGCGGAACCGCGGAAAGCTTTCCTTTTGACACTTCGATGAAATATCCTGAAGCGCCGGTGTATTTTATTTTCAGGGTTGCAATTCCTGTCTTTTCCCTTTCCTCTTCCTCGTATTCGCCCAGGATTTTATCGAAGTTGTCGCGGACATTCCGCCAGTGGTCAAGCTCCTCTGACCAGCCGTCTTTTATTATCCTTCCGTCTGTAAGCGAAGTCGAAGGATTTTCAAGGATTGAATTCTGAATCAGGTCGATTATGTTTACAGCGTCCTCTTCGTCAAGGCTTGCAAAGTCATAGCCGGAAAGCTCATTCCGCGCGGAAATCCAGCCGACAAGGCTTTCCTTCAAAGCCTGCAAATCCTTCGCGTGCGCCCTGTCCATCGCGATTCTTCCTGCAAGACGTTCGATGTCAAGGACTTTCTCAAGTTTTTCGCGGACGCTTGAATTGAGATTCCTGTTCTCAAAAAAAAGGCTCACATGGTCAAGACGCGCCTCAATCTCCTCTTTTTTTGTAAGAGGAAACAGAAGCCAGTTCCTGATCATGCGGCTTCCCATCGCGGTCTTCGCATGGCTCACGCATTCAAGGAGAGTGAACTGACTTGAAGAATCCCTGAGATTGTTCACGATTTCAAGATTTTTCCTTGAGGAATCGTCGATTATAAGATAATTGTAGTCGTGGTAGACTTTTATTGAATCCACGTGCGGAACAGAAGAATTTGTAGTCTTCTCAAGGTAATCAAGAAGAAAGCCCGCCGGAGCGACTTCAGGCGAATTTTCCTCAAGGCCGAACGACTTTAAATTCTGCGTCCTGAAATGCGCGCACAATTTCCTGAATCCTGTCTCGGAAGAAAAATCCCAGTCAGGATACCAGGAGACAGACATTCCGGGATTCTCTGAAAGCGCAAGCCTTACAGAATCATTGTTTTTAAGCGAGGACGGAAGAAGAATTTCCCTCGGAGAAGCGCGTCCCAGCTCCTTTGAAAAATTCTCCTCCATTTTTGAAGAATGCCAGCTTGTCGCGTAAAAAGCGGAAGTTGTGACATCTATGTAGGAAAATCCCGCGATTCCGCGAGTGATGCTCAAGGAGGCAAGGAAATTGTTCACGTTTCCTTCAAGATATTCCTCCTCGACGGCAGTTCCGGGCGTTATTATTTCAGAGACCTTTCTTTCGGTAAGCCCTTTCGCTTTAGGGTCTCCGACCTGCTCGCATATCACAACTTTTTTTCCGAGCCGCAAAAGCCGCGCGATATAGACTTTTGAGGCATGGTAAGGAATTCCGCACATCGGCTTTTCGCCTTTATGCGTCAAAGTCAAGTTCAGAAGACGCGAAACCTCGACCGCGTCGTCCATAAACATCTCATAAAAGTCTCCAAGCCGGAAAAAAACAACCTCGTTCTTGTAGTCCTTTTTTATGTTCACATACTGCCTGAGGACAGGAGTAAGATTCTCTTCGTTTTCCATTTTCTTAGATTTCTCAAAGTCTTTAAAGTCCAAGCTCGCTTATGACCTGGTCAGTTATGTCGACAGAAGACGAATACCAGAGAATCGCGTTTTCCTGCTGGAGGCTTAGAATCATCGAATATCCTCCGCCCTCCGCGATTTTTGAAAGAGTGCTGTAAAGCTTCTGGTAGAACGCGTCCGAGCTCTGAAGCGATTTCTGCATCGAGTCAAGCTCGACATTCTTCGCGTTAGTGTATTCGGTCAGAAAATCGATTTTTTTGGTGATTTCCGCCTGGGTTCTCTGAGCCTGGGCGTCGTTTCCTGCCTTCTCAAAATCAACTTTCCTTGACTGGAGCTTCTGGAGCTCTTCCGTCTGCTTGTTGATTTCCTCCTGGAATTCAGAACGCTTTTTCTCGTAGTTTCTTACAGGCGCGGAATTTCTGAAATACGCGTTGTAGACTTTCGCGGTGTCGACAACGCCGAATTTTGTTATCTGCTGCGAAAAAGCGGATGCCGAAACGAAAAACACCGCGGCAAGCACGATTATTTTTTTAACTGATTTTTTAGCTTCTGAAAATTTCATGCAAAACTCCTTGCAAATCTGAATTTCTTGAACCTTGTACAGGTTGCCAGAAAAAATTATTTGTTCACAATATTAAATGAGAGGACAAAATCCCATGTCTCATCCCAGACAACATTTCCGTCCTTGAACCTGAACTTGTTCGCGAACATAAGATTGAGCGGAAACTGCGGAATCAGGAATCTGAGCGCAGGACCGAAACTGAAATAAAAGTCGTCCAGACTGAGCGACTTGAACATATCGGAAGGACTGTTCTTCACAGCCGCGAAATCAAAGAATCCTGCGACGCCGATCACTCCCTGGAAAATCGGAATACGCAGCTCGAGCCTGTTTGAAAGCATCGCCCGTCCGCGTGTCTCTGAAGTCACATCCGACCATCCTCGGGCGTTGAACATTCCGTCGATATAAGTCATGCTCGCGCGCGGAATTGAAGTTCCTGGAAGAGGAAACTGGAAAGTAAGTCCTGTGTAGCAGGCAAGAACCATCTTGAAATTCCAGTAATTGTTGAAAAGCGGAATGTCAAAAATCTTCAGATAGCTTTCAAGCTTTGTGTCCGAACGGAGATAAAACTCTTTTTCAAGCCCCGGAATAAGTCCGTACCACGCGAGCCTCTGGCTTGCAAACCAGCCTGTCGAAGGGTCGTAGTTCACATCGCGGTCGTCTATTGAAACAGAAGCGAAAACCGAATTCTTAAGTCCAAGCCTGTTCGCGTATTTGTTCACGCCTGAATCAAGAAAAGAATAAAGAGCCTCGTCATAGTCGTTTCTCTGCAGAGTGTTTGTGATTCCGCCCGAAACAGTGACTATCCCAAAAAGCGGATTCCATCTTCTTCCGACTGCGGAAGTCAGGGACGCTCCGATCGAGTCGAACTTCATATAATAATAGTCATCGTCAAGCTGTCCGTTTGAAAGCATATTTATCGCAAGCGCGGAAGATGTCTCGCGGAAGAACGAAAGGCTTTCAGAAAGGGAAATCGGCTCTCCGAAAAGCCAGTTCTGTCCGAACGAGAAATCGACTGACTGCTCGCCTGTCGCCGCGGTTATTCCTGCGGAGATTGTTTTTCCTGTTCCCGCAAGGTTGGAGTTCTGCCATTTGAAGAAAAGCGAAATCGGAAGGTCGTCCGCGTCCTGAACTCCGGAGAATGTCATTCCAAGCTGAAGAGAAGTGGTCGAGGATTCCTCGACGGAAATCACAAGGTCAACCAGATTGTCCTCAGAGCCCTGGACAGGCTCAGGAACGATATTTGAAAAATACTGCAGATTGTAAAGGTTTCTAAGCCCGTTCATGACTTTGTCGCGGGAAAACACATCGCCGGGCTTCAAAGGAATCTCGCGTAAAATCACTTCATCCTTTGTCTTTGTGTTTCCTTTCACGATTATGTTCTCGATGTGGGCGCGGCTCCGTTCTATGACCGTAAGGCTGTAGCCGATTGTGTGGATTTCAGAATCTTTCTGCACGCCCGGAATAAACTCATTCGACATATATCCGTTCTCGTAGTAAAGGTTCGTGATGGAAGAAAGGCCTTCCTGGAATCTTGTCTGGTTGTATATGTCGCCGGGCTTAAGCTTTATGAAAGACATGAGCCGTTCAGTTGAAAAAATCTCGTTTCCTGTTATGGAAAGCCCGCTGAAAGTGTACTGCGCGCCTTCCTGGATTATGAAAGTCAGGGTCAGCTCCTCTCTCTCCTTTTTCTCGTTCTGGACAGCCTCCTGGATCACATCGATTATCCTCGCGTCGACATAGCCGCGCGTGTAATAGTAGTTCAGCAGAGCCTGCCTGTCAGTCTCCAGAGTGGAACGCTGGAACGCTCCGTCCCTCATAAAGCCTTCTTCTTTCAATGTCAGGCGGCTTTTCAAAGTCCGTTCAGAAACCACAGTGTTTCCGCTGAATTTTATCGATGTTATTACAGTTCCCTCGCCCTCGGAAATATTGAATGTGACTCTTATTCCTGTTTCAGTCTCTTCGCTTGTGTGGCTAACCCTGACATTCGAGTAGCCTTTCTTTATGTAATAGTCGCGGATATTCCGCTCGTCGATAAGAACCAGGGAATCGACAAAGACATCGCCCGTTTTCGCGGAGATATTCTCTTTAAGCTCGTTGTTGCGTATCTTTCTGTTTCCGCGGAATTCAATCGAACTTATCACGGCGCGTTCCTTTACGTTGAACACAAGAAGGATTCTGTCGGGATTGCGGCTGTCATGCTTCGCGAAAGGCTCAATCTCGTCGAAATACGCGAGGCTGTAAAGCCTGTCAAGGATTTCATTGTATGTCTCGTCGTTGAATTCTTTTCCGATGAAACCTGAGGTGATTCCTGAAAGGTCGGAGCGCTTTACAGTCACAAGACCTTCAAATGAAATTTCAGAGATTGTCTTTCCCCAGAACCAGTCTGAATCATCTTCCTCTGCGTGCATAAAAGCAGAAAACGAAAGCAGGATAAAAAACGCCGAAGCGAACATCTTGATTTTTTTTGAGCACATAAAATATATCCGTTTTTTAGAATGAGAACTTCCATGAAAGTGTGACTGAAGTTGAAGAAGCAAGATTTATGTTCCTTACTCCGCTTCCCAGCTCCGGAGAAAGAGAAAAACGGACATTCGCGACTGTCGCGCTAGGATCCAGACCGATTTTCGGAAGGAATAAATTCCACAACGGAACGAAAACCTGGCTTATATCCATTTCAAAGCCGATTTCAGGCTGGAATGTCAATCTTTCTGTGCCTTCGCTGCCCAGAATGCTGTCCTCGTAAGAGACATGCATAAGAGCATCAGCATACAGCGCACTTCCGAAGTACTTACCAATATAAACAGTCGAGTTGTCCAGATAGTTACCGATTTTCATCTCTGCCGAATCGCTGGACAAAGTCTGCCTTATGGCGTTCTGCAGAACATTCGTTCGCAGAGAGAATATATCAAAATTGAGATGTTCCCGCAATGCGTTTTCCAGAGTGCGTCCGAGCGTTGACTGTATCGCATAGTCGCCTGTCGCGATAAGAAGGCTTGAAACCCTGTCCGAATCGCCGACTGCGATCTGTCCTAAAATCTCGCGGATTTCCGTCTCTGATTTAGGCGGAATCGAAGTGAATATCGGCTGGAAATCGTTCAGAGGCTGGTTGTTCGCGGAAAGTATGATTCTGACATCGTTTCCGTCCTCGTCCTTTTCCCTTGTCTCCGCTGTCATCGTGATATAAGGATTTATCGTGTTCTCGTTCGGGTTGAACCTTATGATTCCGTTTTTAAGGTAAAAATTCCTGTTCAGATAAGCGATGTCGCCGGAGCGGACAAGGACATCGCCGTCGATATTGAAAAGCGAATCCTCTGTGTCGAATTTAAAGCTGAATTTTGTGTCGGGAACAAAGACCGCCCTGAGAACCGGCTCGAAGGCGAAGCTCACGTGCTGGGCAAGGGAAATATCAAGGTCTGTGCGGACATAAAACGAATCCTCGCCGTTCTGGTCAAAAGCGGTGAACTCAGATGTTATGACTTTTGCGTTTGTGTCTTTAAGGACAACAGAGCCTGTGACATCGATGTAAATGTCCTGAAGAACAATGTCAATGTCCGCCGCGACATCGCCTTTCGCCTCGACGGCAGGAACTTTTATGTTCACTGGAACAAACACATTCTCCGGCGTCCTAAGGTTCGCCTCGAGCCTGTCGAAAACCCATCTGTCAAAGAAGACATCAAGGGAAAGGAAAAAAGGATTTGACCTTCTGACATTCCCTTTGAACTCAGGGACAGAAACGCGGTTCTCGCTCATGTCTATCTTTATCTCAGGCGAAGTTATATGGCTCGGAACAAGATTCGGAAGGGAAATGTCCGCGTCCGAGACAACAAATCCGCCGTCGAACGACGGGTCGCTGTTCAGTCCGCCGATTCTCATGTTTCCTTTGAGGATTCCGCTGTAAATCTTCAGGTCGGGAAGATTAAGATAAGAGGCGGCCTTGGACAGATCCGCGTTCACGTCGTTTATGTTTATGTCAAGATTTTTTCCGAAAGCGTTTCCTGTGACAGAGCAGGTTATGATTTTTTCAGGAAGCACAGAAAAATCCATGTCGCCGTTCTCCGCGATATATCCTGAGATTCCGAAAAAATCCGAGCTGTAGACAACGGTCTCTCCTTTTGAGTGAAGAAGAGTGAAAGACGCGGGAATTTCCTCGGCGAAAAGAGAGCCGCCTATGCTGTCCATTTCCATTGTGACAATGAAATCCTCAGGAAGTCCGTCTGCGCCTACAAGAGTGTCGCTCATCTTAATCTCAACCGGAATTCTTACTCCAAGCCTTTCTGTTCCTGTCTCAAATACAGTCCTGGCGTTTCCTGTGAATGTCGAAAGACTGTATTCCGCGCTTGTCTCCTTGAAATCAAATCCGCTGTAGGAAACATCAAGGCGCGAGACAGAAACATCTTTTCCCTCGGCGTAACCTGTCCCCGAAAGAGAAAATATGTTTCCTGCAATCATAAGGCTTAAAGAATCGATGTCCGCCGCGATATAAGGCAGATTCCAGGTTCCGGAAGCGATGAAAGTCGCCGAAGCCCTGTTGTTGTCGCTTGAATCCTTGAGGAAACGGCTCAAGCCCAGATTGTTCACGACAATCTGCGATGAAAGGTAAAGCTCGTCTTTCATGTTCGCCGAATCAAGTCTTTTCAGGGCAGGATTTGAGACTTCCGCGCTTATCTCAAGCCCTTCCGAGCCGAACTCGTTTTCAATCCTGAAATCAAGATTCGCCGAAGAAAAAATCCCGTCGTTTATGTTCCATGTCAGAGAAAGAGGACCGTTCAAGGCGGAATATCTGTCCGAATACGAGACTTCACTGAAAATCGCGCCGTATTTTGTCACATTTCCTGAAAGAAAAAGATGCGGATGGAAATTCAGCGAAGAGCCTGCGTCCTCAGCCTCGAGCCTTGAGACAAGAACATTTATTCCGTCCTCTTTTGAATACGAGAACGAAGAGTCAATGCTGAATGTGAAAATCGCATCTGAAACCTTGAAAGGAAGATTCTCCATGAAAAGAAAGCCTGAAAAGCCTTTTTCCCCGAGATTCCGAAATTCAAACGAAAAGCCGTAGTCGCCTGAAACACTGAAAGTGTTCTCGATGTACGCGCCCGAAAGATGATAAGGAACTGAATCATGGCTCGCGTCAAGAGTGAGGAAAGCCTCGTTTGTGTCCAGCGAAAAATCAATCTGGGAGGAAAGGCTTGAAAGCTTTCCGCCAGAAATGAAATCAAGCCTTGAGACCGTGACCGAAGCTCCGCTTCCGCTTGCCGAGGCGAAAACAAACTGGTCGTCCCTTTTTGTGTTCGCGACAATAAGATAAGGCATATTGAACGAAAGCGTCCTGAAATCCGATGAAAGATAAAGCTCTCCGTTGAAAAGATAAGGCGAAAGAAAACCTGAAGATACTTTTTCTCCGCCGGAAAAAAACACAGCCGCGTCAAAAACGCTGTCGGAAAACAGGTCGGACGCCGAGAGGCTTGCCTGGATATAATTTTCCTGGAGAAGATAGCTTCCGTTTATGTTTATTTTTCCGGGATTTTCATATTCCGTGTGCGCGTAGTCTGAAAGCTCAAACGAAAAGTCGAAAGAGTCATCGGAAGGAGCAAAGTCCAGCTGAAGCGCGGTCAATGGTTTTTCGCCCAGCATGACCTGTGGAGAAAACGCCATGAATCCTTTTTCCTTAGGCTCAAAGAAAACCTCCGCGGAAATCTCATTTCCGTCTGAAACTGTGTAGTTGTAAAGGCTCAAGACGCCTGAAAATCTAAGACCGTCAAAAGCAAGAGAGCCTGAAAAGTCAGCGTTCAGCCTTTCTCCCGAAAAGTCAAGGCGCTCAACTGAAACAAGATTCTCGTCGCCCGAAAACGAAAAGCCTAAATTTCCGCCGCCTTTAAAAAGCCTGTCAGAGAAAAACACATTTCCGCCGGAAAAGTAGGAAAGACTTTCTGTCTTGAAGCTGTATGAAAACCCTGCCTCCAGAGAAAAAGACAAGCCGTCCAGGGCCTTGTATATTCCGTCTCTGGAGCGCGATGAAATCATCTTTCCCGCTTCAAGCCTGCTTGTCCTGAGCGAAAGTGACGCCTGCGAGTCCGGAAAACTGTAAGAGCCTGAAAAGGAAAAAGGGAAAGGATTCTGCACGGTCATAAAAGACGCGGTTTTTCTGCTGTATGAAAAAAGAAGGTTCATCCTCTTAAGATTGAAATTTCCGTCCGTGAAATCAAGGATATGAAAAGCGAGCGAGCTTCCGTCAAGGTTCTCCTCGATGTTTCCGTCCGCCGAAAAGCCGCATGAAAGCTTTTTTCCCGGACCAGGGCTGTTCCAGAAAAGAGAGCCTGAAGTTCCAAGAGAAACGCGTCCTGAATCCTCAAGGACATTGAATGAAATCCGCCTGAAAAACGCTTCCGCGTAATCACCGCCGAAAGAACAGCGAAGATGCACGTTCTTTATGTAAATGTCAAAAAGTCTTGAGAACTTCAGGAAATCAAGAATGTCTTTGATTCCGTCTGGAGAGGAGGAAAAACCTGAAGAACCAGAAGAGCCGGACTCGTCCCTGGAAGGAAAAAGATTTTCAAGGCGCGAAAAAAGCCCTCGGTTTCCGTCCTTGTCCAAGGAAAGAGTTATTCCGTCGACTGTCAGGCTTTTAAACAGATGGTCAAAATCGCCGCGCAAAAGGCTCAGGAAACTGTAATGAAGCGACACGCTTTTTATCCCGAGGACTTCTATTCCGCCGGAAACGCTTCCACCTGAAGAAGAATCGCTTTCAGATGAAAGGCTCTCGTCTTTCACAACGATGTTCCGCGCGCGGATTCCAGACAAAACCGCAGGCGAAAGAGATGAATAAGAGACAGAAAGTCCTGTCGCCTCTTTCACTGAATCAAAAACTTTCTCCACCGAGGCTTTTATCCTTGTGTCCAGGCTTAAAAAAACAGGCCGGAGAGCAAGGACAGAAGCGCATAAAACAAGAGAAAAAATCAGGATTGAAACGCTTTCTTTTTTCAAAGGCTTTTTCTTATTCATTCTTATTCGCTGCGGATTCTTGAAACAGACGCGCTTTTACGCGGCTTCAGGATGTTTACTAGACAACAAAAATCCGCTTGATTATACTACAGTAATTATCGGATTTTTAGTAGGTGATTTGAATGATTATCAAAGGTTTTATTGTGTTCGAAGGAATCGACGGGGCGGGGACCACAACGCAGCTGAAAAAACTCAAAGAGCACTTCCCCGAAGAAAAACTGATGACGACTTCCGAGCCGACTTCGGGCGAGACAGGACTTTTTTTACGCAGAATGCTTAAAGGCGATTTTTCATGCGACGCCAGGACCCAGGCTTATCTTTTCGCGGCGGACAGATGCGAGCACATCTACGGAAAAAACGGGATAATCGAGAACACTGAAAAAGGAAAGATTGTCGCAAGCGACAGATATCTGTTCTCAAGCCTCGCGTACCAGTCTGTCTCCTCGTCTGATGAAATTCCGCGCCTTGTGAACAGCCCTTTTCCGCTTCCTGAGCTGCTTTTTTATTTCAAGATAAACCCTGAAGTCTCGCTTGAAAGGGTAAAAGCGCGCGGCGGAACGGAAGAGATTTTTGAAAATCCCGGTTATCAGATGAAGACAGCAGAGATTTTCGATTCCGTCATCGCCGAATACAGAGAAAGCGGGAAAGGCCGCGGAATGAAAATCGTCGAGATAGACGCTGAAAAACCTATTGAAGAGATTTCAAGGATAATACTTTCCGAGATAAAAAGCCTTCGGTAAAAAAATAGACCTGGTGCGGAAACTTCAGTTTCAGAACGGGTTACTTTGAAGTGCGATGTTTAAAATCGCGCTATTTCAGCGATTTTAAACTCGTCGACTTGTTGATGACGAAGTTATCGAACAAGTCTAATCACGGAAAAAAACAGAACCCCAAATGTCGGCTTTTATAAAACTATGCAAAAATGAACTCCCGGCAAGAACCTGATTATGAAACACGGCTTCCGCGAAGCGCTTTCAGAAAAACAAGGACGCGTATTATTCTGTTCACTTTTGTCTTGATTTTCCGATAATCAGAATGTGGAAAAAAGCGTTTTGAGATTTTCAAAGATATTTTTATTCGTTTCGGTCTTCGCCTTGTTTTCAGGAAACGGCGCGGACGCTTACATGGTCAAATACAAGGAAGACTGGTACAGGCTTTATCATGTTCATTACCAGCAGTATCCTGACGACTGCATTGAAAACATCTTCTGGCTTGAAAAAGCGGCGCAGGCGGACTTCGCGAATCCTCTTTACGCGAAAGCGAAAATCAAGACAGAAAAGGAATGGGAAAAATACCGCTATCTTTTCCAGATGCACATAAACCTGAAGCTCATCGAGCAGCATTTAAGGCTCGGACGGACTTACGACAAAAAAACCGCTTATTTTTACGACGCGCCCTGGAAAGACGAATATCTAAGGAATCTTGAGAAAACTCTTTCATGCTACAATGCAGGGCTTTACTACTGGAAGGAAGCGTCGCTCTGGGCGGAAAAAGCGAACGTCAACGAATTCAGTTTTCTTTTCATAACTGAGCTTCAGAGCTGGGAAGACGAGCGAGAGCGGATAAAAAACGGAGAGCTGGACTACGGAAAAACACTTGAGCGCGAGATAAGCCGCGTCCAGAAAGTGAAAGCGGATTTTCTTGCAATGGAATCAAAAACCTACTAGAATAGGCTTCAAATGAATTCCTTTCCATCAGACACAGAAAAAAGAACTGACATAACAGGCGCAGAAAGCGCATCCAGAACCATCGCAGAGACAGAAAAAATCACAATAACTTATCCTGAAACCCATCCGGGAACCTGCAGGACAGAGATAAGTTTTCACAGCGGCGAGCCTGATTTAAAATCGCATTTCAGGCCGGGCGAAAAACAGGGACAGAAAAGGTGCTTCATAACTGACGCGACTGTCGCCACTCTTCCGTGCATGGAAAATTTCATCTCAAGCTTTGAGGCCGGAGCTTCAGGCGGCGACATTCTGATTATTTTAGGCTCAGGGGAAGCGTACAAGACAATCGAAAGCGTCCTTTCAATCGTTCAGACCGCCCTGGAATCTGACTTCAGCAGAAAAGACCTGTTTGTCGGAATCGGCGGCGGTGTCATAACAGACCTTACAGGTTTTGCAGCAAGCCTTTTCAAGCGCGGAGTCAAAGTCCGTTTTGTCCCGACCACGCTTCTTTCAATGGTCGACGCGTCAATCGGAGGAAAAACAGGCTGCGATTTCCAGAGCTACAAGAACATGATAGGAACATTTTATCCTGCGCAGGAAATCGACATTTTCCCGGAATTCGTCCAGAGCCTTTCTGAAGAACAGTTCCGCTCAGGACTTGCAGAAAGCCTCAAGACCGCGCTTCTTTACGACAAAGAGCTTTACGGAATGTTCAGAACCGAAAAAGACAAGATAAAAAGCCGGGACGAAAAGATTGTCTCCGAGATAATAAGACGCTGCGCGAAGGCAAAATCAGATGTTGTGGAGCGAGATTTCCTTGAGCAGAACGAGCGCGCTTTTCTGAACCTCGGACATACTTTCGGTCATGCGCTTGAAACCACAGCAGGGCTTGGAGCGGTTCTTCACGGAGATGCGGTCGCCTGGGGAATCGGACGGGCGGCGGCCCTCGCGGCGAAAAAAGAATACTGCGCGGAAAGCTTTAAAGACGAGGTTCTGTCTGTTCTTGACATTTACGGCTGGAATTCAAGCCCTGTTCCTGACGCTGTTACAGGCGGCGGAATCGGAGAGAGGATTTTAAGCGCGATGCGGAAAGACAAAAAGAATATTTCCGGAAAAATCAGGCTTATCCTTCAGAAAGGACTTTGCGACACTTTCATCGAAGAGATTTCCGACCAGGATATTCTTTCAGTGCTGAGATAATTTTTCATAAACATTCAAAATGATTTTCACAGACGATTTTTTAAATGTTTTTTCAGAAGGCGGAGAATGACTGAACAAGAGACTTTTCATTATTTCGACTGGGCGGCGACAAGTCCGCAGGACAAAGAAATTCTCAGGGAAAGCCTTGAGCTTACGATGGAAAAATGGGGAAATCCTTCAAGCCTTCATTTTGCAGGGAAAGAGGCAAGAGAAATCCTTGAGGACGCGAGGAAAAAATGCGCGGATATTCTAGGAGTTGAAAGCGGCACAATTTTTTTCACAAGCGGCGGAACAGAAAGCGACCATATTCCTCTTCTTTCAGTTTTGAACAGACCTCAGAAAGGCGAAGTCCTTTTCAGTTCGGTCGAGCATCCTGCGGTGCGTGAAATGGCTCTTGAGCTCAAAAAATGCGGAATCAAAGTTTCGGAGATTCCGTGCGGAAAAGACGGAGTCATAAAGCCTGAGGACGTGAAAAATATGATTTCAGGAGAAACAGTCCTGGTCTCCGTGATGGCAGTGAACAACGAGACAGGAGCTGTCCAGCCGGTTTATGAAATCGCGGACGCGATAACTGAAAAATCAAAAGGAAAACGCCGCCCGAAATTCCACATAGACTGCGTGCAGGCGGCAGGAAAAATCCCGCTCAGCCTGAATTATCCGGGAATAGACAGCGCGTCTTTTTCCGCGCACAAAATTTCAGGTCCGAGGGGAATCGGGATTCTTTATATGAAGGATTTCCAGGAGGCTTTTCTGAAAGGCGGAGGACAGGAAAAAGGAGTCCGGAGCGGAACGGAAAACCTGTTCGGCGCGGTCGCATTCTCCAAAGTCCTTGAAAAATACTATATCCGGGAAAAAAATCCTTGCGCAGAAGCAAGGCTTGAATCGCAGAAAAAAAACACCGCGGACTTTATCAGAAAACTTTCAAGCCTCAAAGGCTGCTCTATAATTCCGGAAAACCGCATTGAAAATCCGGAAAACTATTCTCCCTGGGTTCTTCAGGCTTCATTCAAAAACATTCCGGGGCAAGTCATGCTCCGCGCCTTGGATGCGGAAGGCTTTTGCATCTCGACAGGAAGCGCGTGCAGCGCAAAAAAATCATCGCGCCCTGTCCTTGACGCGATGAAAGTTCCGAAAGACATAAGCGGAAACGCTGTAAGGTTCAGCTTCGGTCATTCGACAACAGAAAAGGCGATGAATGAGCTTTTCGAGAAAGTCAAGGAAATAAACGGAAAGTTCAATCCGTGAAAGAAAGACTGTTCCTGAGACGCGGATAATCGACCATTTTTCCGACTTTAAGCCCGACTGCAAAAACAAAAGAAAGGCTTGAGATTCCGCTTGTAATGTAATTGTATTCAAAACCGGCTTTCGCGTAAGGAGAATGGACAATTTTCGGAAACGCGGAAACAGCGCAGAAGCGCGCGGCAAATGAAGCAAGCCCGCCATTCTTTCCTGAATTTCCCGAACCGTCTTCGCAATATCCTGCGGAAAAAGAAGGCTCGAGGAAAAGCACAAAATCCCTGTAAAGCGTAAGTTTCTCAGCCAGAACAGGAAAAGCGTAGGAAATCTCTGCTGAATGAAAACCGAGACTGTAAAAATACCTGATTCCGGCCTCGCCTGAAAACAGAGGAACATTCACTCCGAAAGCAGGCTGGAGCGAAAGGAACCAGAGGAGAAACGAATTGTCCGAAAGGCTTCCCGGAATTTCAGAGCTCCAGAAAAAATCCGCGCGGCTTTTGTAGTCTGTGACAAAAAGAACCGCAGGAGACGCGACAGAAAAATCAAAGCTGAACGGGAACGACTTTGAAAGCGAAAAGATGAAAAGCAAGGCAAAGGCGAAAAATGTTTTTTTCATTTTCATAAAGGCAGAACTCCAGGCTTCACAGGATTTTCTGTCGGGACGCATTTGTTCACAAGCACGTTTTTCGTGCCGTCGTTTTTTCCGTCAGCTTCATATTCATCTCTATAAGTTTCAAACGCGTCCTTTACAGAATAAGAATAAATGTCGTTCCTGGAAAAAAAGCCGTCAGTAAAAAGAATCAGGTCAATATAAATGTCTCCGATATAGTTTGTCTTTCCCTCTTCTATCTCAAATGTGTACTCGTCCTTCCAGTAATAGTTTTTTCCGACTTGCACAAGATGATAAACGCCTGCCCTAAGCGGAATCCTGAATGTCTCTTCCTTTTTTGTTATCCGAACCTTGAAATTCGGAGCTTTTCCTTCTCCTCCGAAATACAGATCAGAATTGTAAGGAAACGCCTTGTAAATTCTTGATTTTCTTTCCAGAAAACTGCCGGAAGTTCCGCTTGTTTTTATTCTTTTCCCGTCATAAAACTCGCCTGCGTGTTCGCTGTAGACTGTAAAAAGCGCGAAGCCTGAAGGATCCTCTGAATTCCGCTTTCCTGAAGGAGAAGAAGCGCAGGAAACAAGAAAAAGCGGAACCAAAAGAAAGAAGAAGAGAAAGAAAACGAAAAAAGCGCGATGCTTCTGGAAACATAAACTCATATATTTTGATTAATATGCCCAAGGAGCATTTTTGTCAAGGCTTATAAAACCTCATTCATTGACATTGGACAGAAATTGGGTTATTTTCTAAAAACTATAAACAAGGAAGGCTAAACATGGGTGTGCGCGGCGAACTTTACACAACGGAAGTTTATCTTGACAACCGTTCCTATTTTTTCAATGTGAAAGAGAACAGGACAGGCGATGTGTTTCTTCAGGTTGTCGAGGCGAAAAACAAAGACGGAGCAGAAACCGACAGGCATCAGATCGCGGTTTTCGCGGAAGATCTGCAGAAATTCCTTCAGGGGCTTAATCTTTCGCTCGCGTTCATCGAAAAAGACAAAAAAGCAAGGGCAAAAGAGCGGGAAGCCAGAAAAGCGGAAAAAATAAAAAAATATGTCGTGAGAAAAAACGACGAAAGGGCGATGTCCGCTCCTCAGGTCAAAAAGACAGGACGGATTCACGTTGTCTCAAAACGGAAAGACTCTTCTTCGGAAAACAAATAACTTCAATAAAAACGAATAAGTTCAGTACCGGAAGCTCATCCTCTGGATGGGCGACGGCCCGATTTTCCGGCAGATTTCTATATGCTCTTTTGTAGGATAGCCTTTGTGCTTCGCGTAATTGTACTCAGGATAAAGTCTGTCCATTTCAATCATAAACCTGTCGCGCTCGTTTTTCGCGATTATGCTCGCCGCCATCACAGAAGGAATTTTTGAATCAGCTTTAACCATTGATTCAGAAGTTCCTGATTTTATCAAAGGCGTTCTGTTTCCGTCAGCGACTGAATGAAGCGAAAATCCGTCTTTTCCGATTCCCTGGGAAGAAAGCCAGGCTGGAAGTTTTTCAAAAAGAATGTCAAACGCTTTTTCCATCGCTTTCATGCTCGCGTTCAGAATGTTTATCCTGTCGATTTCCTTTTCACAAACAAAAGCATGAGCCCACAGCGCGGATTCCTTTATTTTTTTCTCCGCGAGAAGCCTTTTTTTCTCGGAAAGTTTTTTCGAGTCGTCCAGAATCTCAAGCGGAAAATCCTCAGGAAGAATAACAGCCGCCGCGGAAACAGGACCTGCAAGAGGACCGCGTCCGGCCTCGTCAAGTCCGCAGACAAGTCTTACCATAAATCAGAATCCTCTGCTCGTGTTTCCCGATTCCTCGACGGAAAGATTTTTTGAATCCATATATACAGGACTCACATTTCCCTGATTTTTTTTCAGGTCGGCGAAAAACTCGTTGTCCGTGACGGAGGAATGTGTGTTGAAAAGCTCTGCTATGCGCCCCATCGCGGCGACAACAGAGCATGAAGTTTTCCGAAGCTCAAATATTCCGCCCTGGCAGGAAAAGAGGACTCCTGTTCCTGAAACCAAAGCCACACTTGAATCCTTTACAGAAATTTTAGAGTCAACTGAAGTTATGCACGAAGCGTATGTACTTGAGCTTCCTGTGATTCTGGAATTCTTCACATTCACAACAGAATTCTCCGCGTTTATCACATTTCCGTTTTTTCCGAAAGAGCATGAGACTTCAAGCGAATCAAGAACCAAAACTCCGCGCTCAAGACTGAAAAGCGTATGGTTCAGGTTCCGCGGATTTTCACGGGAATTTCCAGAAGAATCATCTCCTTTTGAATAAGTGACAATGCAGTCTGAAACCGCAAGGCTTGCGTTCCTGACTGAAACAGAAGCGTTCTCTGGGAAAACAATTCTCGCGTCTTTTCCGCCGATTATTTCCATGTTTGAGGAAAGGACATATTTTCCCGAAGGCATTTCCATTGCGCCTGTAAGATAAACGCGCGAAAAACGGCTTTCGTCGATATATGAGGCAAGCTCTGAAAAACTTGCGAAAGGCCTTTCCTTTGTGCCGTCGCAAGGAATTTTAAGACTTCTTGAAACTTCCGCATCGACATAATAGTTGAAAGAATCTATCACAACAGAATATTCGGAGACATTGCTCCTGTTTCCGTTTGAATCGAGGGCATAGGCGCTGACTTTATAAGCGACCGCGCCCTCGTTTGAAGGCTGAAGCACAAAACGTCCTGATTTTGCAGGACGGAAATCTTTTTCCATAAAGCTGAAAAGAAGCTCGGCCTGTCCGCTTCCCTCTTCCACAACAACAGGTCCCTGGAGAGCGACATAAAGCTCCGTTCCCGAAGGCTTTTTTATGTTCAGCGTGACAAGCTTTCTTGCCCAGCCGTTTTCCGCGGACGAGACTATCTCCGGCTTTTTCGGAAGCCGTCTGTTCACTTTAAAACTTATGTCCATCTCGCCCTGATAAACTGAATCGTAGAAAATTCCTGTCTTTGCTGAGCCTGAAAATTCATCGCCTCTGAAAGTATCGAACCTCAGGGAATCGTAAAGCTCTGAAAACTCGCCGTTTTCTCCGAGCAGGGCGAACTTGTATCCCGGCTCGCCTGAAGCGTAGACATATTTCGCGCCTGACTTGTCGGTCTCTGTATTTATACGGGGCTTCGGAGGAAGGACAAAAAAACGAACAGGATTTTCAGCGGAATAATCCACGCTCTGCCAGCTTATCATGTGGCTTTTTGTCCTGTCCAAAGTCAGAGGAAGTTTAGGCTGCTCCCACCAGCCGTCATCGATTTTGTATATAAGGCTTCTGTCCGTAAAAGTGATTTTTTCCCAGCCGCTCACGGAAAAAGGAACATCGATTCTTGAAAAGACTCCGCTCATGACAGGATTCACGCGGACGACAAAACGCCATTTTGAAAGCCCGTCAGTGACAGAGCACGGAACAGCACGCCGGATCACTGTGTCAGACGGAACAGAGATTTCTTTTCCTTCCTCAAAACTTTCTCCGTCGTTTCCGAAACTGTATTCAAGCGCGGAAGGAATCGAAAGAACATCTCCTGCCGTGTAGTCTAAAAGCCCGTTCATGCAGACGTTCTCCAGAAAGGCTGCTGAAGCGGAATCGTCCGGAAGCGGAGACTCTTTTACAGTGTACGAAACGCTTTCTCTGCGCTTTTTTCCGTCGGAAGAAACAAAGGCGACTTTCAGAACAACCTCGCCTTCAATGTCAAGAAGAACAGGCCCGTCGTACGCAAAACCTGAGTTTTCAGGGTCGTTCCCCGAGACAGAATAAAACGCGTTTGTTCCATCCGGCAGGTCAAGGTAAAGAATCTGGCGGTTTGCCCATTCGCCCTCTGAAGGGTTTATTATGCTTTGAGGAAAAGCATAAAAGCCTGCCAGAAGCGTGAATACAACGGAAACAAATTTCGCATCAGAAAGCATTTTTCTCATATCAGTTCTCTAGTTTTTATCCTTGTCCTTGCAGACAAGCGGCTGAAGGACTTTCCGGAGCTCCTCGTCTTTTGAAAAATAGTGCTCCTCAAGCTCCTCGTCTGTAAGCCCCACAAGCTCGTGGCTCATATAATGAATCCATCTGTCGTCCCCGGGATTTTTCACTGTGATTTTCCGGCAGTAATAGTCAGGGACAACTTTCTGAGGCTCTTTGTAAAGCACTTCCTTGTAGTCATGGACAACGACTTTGATATTCTCGCGGCTTACTCCGTAATCAAGAAGAATATCCACGAGAGCGTTTATTGTTTTTCCTGTGTCAAAAATATCATCGACAAGCATTATCCTGTCGCCCGGCCTTAAATGCTCAGGCTTGTAAGTCCAGCCGTCAACATAGACACGGGAAGTCGATTTTCTAACATCGGAATAAGAGCGGGCCACAACCGCCGCAAAAAGAACCGGATGATGTCCTTTATGCGCAATCTTGTAATACTCGCTTATGACATTTGCCATATAAGCGCCGCCTCTGAGAGAACAGTATATGACATCAGGCACAAAGCCGTCTTCATTGTAAATTCTTGAGGCAAGCTTCAGAGCATCGTTCCGTACAGTATCAAATGGCAAAAATTCTTTGAACATTCAAGTCCACCTCGGTTTTATAAATTATTTTTCAAATTATCAATGATTATAACTGACATTCAGGCAATTCTCAATCAGAAATCAGCGACCAGAAAACAGAGAACAGAAGCCGGAGCGTTTTCCCCTGAACGCTTAAAATCATGGAATGAAAAAATCGTCGCCCGGAATTTCAGGAGCTTCTCCGCTCATTCCGCTGCAAATCTCAAGGCTTTCAAGGATTTTCTCCTTGGCGTCACGTCCTGACTCAAATCTGTAGTTGGCGCGCGAAATCGAGTTCGGCAAAAGGGAAAAATCTGGAACAATCCTGTTTTTCACGCATAGGACAGAAGCCTTTGACGGATTTTCTGTCACTTTTCCGATGGATTTTTCAAGCGAATCAAGAAGCGTTTCAAAATCCGAAGGATTTTCCTCAAAGAACTGTTTTCTCACAAGAAGAACATTCTTCGGAAAATAAGATGAACGGCCTTTTATCGCGTCAAATTCGTCCTGAAAATCAGCGGCGATATGGTATTTAGGATTTTTCACAGCGTTCGACACTGAAGGCTCGGAAAGAAACGCGGCGGAGACATTGTTTCCAAGAAGCCTTGAAAGGGAAATAGGCTCGTTTTCAGCCCATTCGATGCTGATTCCGCCTTGTCCTGTTCCCAATGGAAGAGCGTTCTCTTTCAGAATCCAGCCGACAAAAGCCTCTCCTGTTCCGCCTTTTGAAAAAGAGACTCGTTTTCCAAGAAGGTCAGAAAGGTTTTTGCACGAAGAGACAGATGTCACGCAGTAAAAATCCATTCCCTGGGTCACAGCCGCGCAAAGAACCTCTCCGCCTGAAAATGAATAAAGAGAGGAAGCGGCGTTCACAGGAAGAATCAGAGCGTCTGTCTCGCCTGAAGAAAGTGACAGAACCGCATCCGAAGGCGAAGAGAACCTGAAAAACGAAAAAGGGCTTTCCTGGAGTCCGTCTTTGTCCTCTCCGCCTTGAGAAGCGAACATGAAAGCGTACGGAACAGAACTCATTCCTTCAAGAAAAGCGATGTTCGTCTTGGGAAAAACGCCTTGGGATAGATAAAAAGCAAGGGCGATGAACAAGAAAGTCCGTTTTTTCAAAATTGATTTCACCTTCGGTCTATTTTTTTTCAAGAATATTCACTGTCGTAAGCACATGGGAAGAACTGTCTTCTCCGCTCAGGGAAGTGCATTTTATTGTGGTCCCGTCCTCGTTTTCAGGATTTCCGCTTTCAGGATTTTCGTCTATGTTTTTTTCTTCCGACTTATCTTTATTTTCCGCCGCGTCGTTTTTTCCAAGAAAAGCGACTTCAAGCATTCCTTCCTTAAATCCGACTGAAATCTCAGAAAGCCCGCGGTTTTTCTCCTCGAGGATTTCAAGCGAAAGAGGATCTTCGATTTCTTTCTGGATAAGACGCCTCATAGGCCGCGCTCCCATCGAAGGCTCGTAGCCTTTTTCAATAAGATAAGAGCGAGCATCTTCTGTCAGGGAAAGCGAGAATCCGAGCTCGGAAAGACGCGACTTGAGCTCATTCAGCTGAATGTCAAGAATCTTCGAGATTTCATCGCGCGACAAAGCCTTGAACACAATCACATCGTCGATTCTGTTTATAAGCTCAGGGCTCAGGATTTTTTTAAGCTCAGCCTCCGCATTCATCTTTATCTCCTCGTACGGAAGGACCTTTTCTGTGTTAGCGGAAAAGCCGACCTGGCTTTCAGAGCTTATTTTTCCTGAGCCTGCGTTGCTCGTCATTATAATCACTGTGTTCCTGAAATTGACAGTATGCCCGAGGTTGTCGCTCAGCTCGCCCTCTTCAAGAATCTGGAGAAGAAGATTGAACACATCCGGGTGAGCCTTTTCTATCTCGTCAAGAAGGACAACAGAATAAGGATGACGGCGGACCTGCTCGGTAAGAACTCCTCCGTCCTCGTAGCCGATATATCCTGGAGGAGCGCCTACAAGCCTGCTCGCGTTGTGTTTTTCCATAAAGTCAGACATATCAATCCTGACCAGAAGATCTTCGCTTCCGAACATGAACTTTGAAAGCGCTTTTGCAAGCTGTGTTTTTCCGACTCCTGTAGGGCCAAGGAAAATGAACGAGCCTATAGGTCTTTTCGGAGAAGAGATTCCAGCGCGGCTCCGCCTTACAGCGCCTGAAATTATATGGACCGCCTCGTCCTGCCCGACCACACTTCTGTGCATCTCGCTTTCCATTTCGACAAGCCGTTTTGACTCGTTCTTGTCAAGCTGCTCAAGAGGAAT
The DNA here is from genome assembly GCA_964606655.1 of uncultured Treponema sp. GTDB lineage: Bacteria > Spirochaetota > Spirochaetia > Treponematales > Treponemataceae > Treponema_D. The sequence continues at coordinate 11,108 of CAZSHF010000011.1, read as the reverse complement.
TCCTGTCATATCGGAAATAATGCGGGAAATGTCGCCTGCGTTCACCGGGACACGCTCTGAAAAGCCTTTTTCATTCCAGAAAGAGCTGTAGACATCAAGCTGCCTTTTAAGCTCTGCTACTTTGTCACGGACAAAAGCCGCGTTCTCGTAATCCTGGTTTTTCACAAGCTCATGCTTTTCCTCTGCAAGAGCGTCTATCTGTCTTTCAAGGTCAAGAAGCTCTGAAGGCTTTCTGTCCTCCTGGATTTTCTTCTGCGCGCCCGCCTCGTCAAGAATGTCAATCGCCTTGTCAGGAAGAAAACGTTCAGGAATATAGCGGCGGCTGAGTTTTACAATAGCAGGAATCACATCATCCTCGTAGACAACTCCGTGGAAATCCTCGTACTGTTTTTTGATTCCTTCAAGGATGAGCACAGAATCCTCGTCCGTCGGCTCTTCGACTTTGACCATCTGGAAACGCCTTTCAAGCGCGGAATCCTTTTCGATGTATCGGCTGTACTCTTTTGTTGTCGTCGCGCCGATAATCTGGATTTCAGAACGGCTCAAGGCAGGCTTAAGCATATTAGACGCGTCCATCGTTCCTTCAGGGCCGCCCGCGCCGATAATCGTGTGAAGCTCGTCGATGAAAAGGATTATGTTCCTGTTCTCGCGGACCTCGTTCATCATTTTTTTCATCCGCTCCTCAAACTCGCCCCTGAATTTTGTTCCTGCGATAAGGGCGGCAAGGTCAAGAGAAAGAATCCGTTTCTTCAAAAGCCCTGAAGGAACTTTCTTCAGCGCGATAGCCTGCGCAAGCCCTTCGACAATCGCTGTCTTTCCGATTCCCGGCTCTCCGACAAGAACAGGATTGTTTTTTGTCCTTCTTGAAAGTATCTGGACAAGACGGTTTATCTCTTTTTCGCGCCCGACGATTATGTCCGCCTTTCCGTCGCGGAAAGACTGTGTTATGTCGCGGCTGAATTCCGAAAGAAAACTTCTGCTCTCCTTTCTTTCGCTTTTCTGTCCGCTTCCTTTCTGCTGCTGGCCTTGGGTTTTCTGAAGATTTCCGGCGGTTTCAGGATTCAGCGGATTTCCAGAACTGTTGTTTCCGAAAATCTTCCTCAAAGCCTCGCCTGAAATGTTTTCAATATTGCTTATTATGTCTTCCGAAGAACGGTGCTCTTCCTGAGTGATTTTCACAAGATTACGCATTGTGCCGATAGAGATTTTTGACGCGGCGAAGAAAAGCGAGACCGCGCTGTTTTCTTCCTCGATTGCGGAAAGAAGAATATGTTCTGTCCCGACCCGCCTGTCTTTCAGAATCTCACATTCCTCGGCGGCTTTTTCAATAAGCTTTTCAGCGCGTTTTCCAAGCGGAATCAGATTTTCTGTCTGGGCATGATGCCTTTCGTTTCCGCCTGAAATTTTCTGTTCAAGGCTTATTGAAAAACTGTCTATGTCGATTCCTGATTTTCTGAGCGCGTAGTAGCCGACGCCTTCCCTTGTGTTTATCATCGCAAGGAGAATATGCTCCGGCTGGATTTCAACAGAATAGAACTCTCTTGCTATGTTCTGGCTAAGACCGTTCACAAGCCTTGAGGCGCGTGGAGAAAGATTTTTCATAAATTCCTCAGAGAAATGTTTTCAAACGCTTCCTGCAAAGTGACCGCACGTAGCCTGTCAAGTTTAAGAATCTGGTTCTCCCTGACATCGTCCTCAAAATCAAAGTCACCGTTTTCCATAAGATACAGAAGGTGTCCGTCTTGAACGCGGTAAAGCAGGCTGCAAAGACTGTCATTGTCAGTTCCGTCGACAAGACCAAGCCTTAGTCCTGTCTGGATGTCGGAAATCATATCGACCGCTTCCCTCAACGACACAAGAAGACTAACTCTTGAAACCGAAAAAGAGCGCAGGACGGAATTTCTGATGACTGTCATATGATTATCGGCAAATTCGGTCAAAATCTTGCGCTCGTATTCAGCGATGAATTTGCAGACAGACTCCATTTCGGCGATCTGGTCGATTTCTGTTCCGTTCCGGGAATTTCCGTTATGAACCAGAAAACATGAGCCTGCCGGAGGAATGTTTCCTTTTGAAAGAGACGGGAACGCCGGAATCATCACGCATTTTCTGTCACGGATAAAGTCCGCCACATTCCTGAAATTTCCTGTCTTCAGGACCGCAGGAATACTGATTCTGGCGGATATTTTCATTCCGCTTCCCGTGTCCTTCATCATCGAGGAAAGATAGCCGAAATCATAGCTCGCAGCGAACTGCAATGAGTCCTGAAGCAAGTCGTCAAGTTTTTTGGCGTTTTCAAAGCAGCGCCTGAAATCAAGCCCGCTTGAGAACGACGAGATTTTTATGTGGTCGGTTCCGTTTATGGAAGCAGAAATGTTTCCGTCACGGTTCAAGACAACCTCGCTTTCCTCATGGATTTTCCGGGCTAAAACCTCTTCTTTTGTCTTCAGGACACCGCGCTCCTCAAGGACTTTTCTGTTCAGGAAAGAAAGAAGCGGAACACTGATTGAATGGAAATGCTCTGTGTCCTCAGCTTTCTGGAAAGCGTCCAGGATTATGGATTTCACGCGCCCGTCATCATCGTTTTTGAAGCGTTCAGGAAAAGGAAAATTCGCAAGGTTTCTTGAAAGCCTGACTCTTGATGAAATCACAACATCGCGCTCGTTCCCCGGAAGCGAATACCATGCTTTTCCGTAGTTTTCGTCAGCGGCAGAACGGCTTCGCTCTCCGTAGTTTTCATTTCTGCGTTCCATAAAAGTCTCCGTGCATCAGTCTCTGTCTTTTTTTTCATCGCCAGGCTTTTTTCCATCGTCGACCTGGCGGAACTCTTCTCCGTCAGAGACGCTTGGCTTTTCCAGGGCGCGCAGGAAATCCCTGTAGACCGCGGCTTTCTCGTAGTTCTCTTCCTTCACCGCTTCCTCAAGCTTTGCCTGCAAGTCCGCGCGGTCGGTCAGAGCGTTCCTGAAATCCCTGACTCTTTTTGGAAGAGAGCCTGAATAAACGCCTGTGATTCCGTGCTCTGAAAAAGACATTTTAAGCTCCTCTGCGAAAACAGAATAACATTCAGGGCAGCCGGCAAATCCTGACGACTTGATTTCGCCGAGGCTTTTTCCGCAGCCCGGACAGAGCCTTGAAAACTCAAGGCGCGTTTTTGCGTTCTTGCGGAAAACCTCCTCAAACACCGCGGCGACATTCTGCTGGCTTGAGACAACCTGAGGAGCCTGGATTCCTCTTTCCGCCGCGCATTCCGGGCATAAATTTATCTTCCTGATTCCTGAAGGGCTTTTCTGCTCAAGAAAAATAACCGCTTCCCTTTCCGCGCATAAATCACATACCATAATCACACCTTTCTGAAAATCTCCAGAGGCTTTTCCTTTCCGGCCTTTACTGAAGGAATTATAGAAACAATAAGCGAAAGGAAAACCACTGAAAGCGCAATCAGAAAAACCTTTGAGAAAGGAATGTCCACAGGAATCTCCTGAAGATAATATGCAGGGTCCATAAGGCTTATGCTTCCGCCGTTGAAAACGCCGAGCAGAAAATTAAGAATTTTCTCTGTTCCTTTCACTATTGAATTTACAAAAACAGAGACCAGAATTCCAGCAGGAAGGCCTATCAAAGCTCCAGAAAGTCCGCAGAATCCGCCTGCAAGAAGAAACGAGAACGAGATTCCCGACGCGCTTGCGCCGACGCTTTTCAGAATCGCGATTTCACGGCGGCGTTCCATGACAAGCATGACAAGCGCGGAGGAAATGTTCACAGAGGCGACAAGGACAATAAGAAACATCACAAAGACCAGAAGAATCCTCGTTGATGAAAAATTCTCAAAAGTCGCGCTGTTCACTTCGTCCCAGCGGTAAGCGCGGATTTTTCCCCTGTAAAAATCATTCAGCTCGCTCTGAAGCCTGACAATATCCTTCATCGAAGAGTTTTCCGCCGAAACCATGACAGAATGGAACGAGTTCTCGCGCGAAAGAAATCCGTACGAGCCTTCAATCGGAATGAAGACCCAGAGCGCGTCAAGCTCCTGATAGCCCGACGAAACCAGAGCCGCGATTTTATATGAAGAGACTCTTCTTGAAGTTATAAGGCGGATTGTGTCTCCGCTTTTAAGCCCAAGGTCAGAGGCGATTTTTTCTCCGACAACGCAAGTTTTTTTTCCGTTCTGGAAATCGTCAAGTTTTCCGTCTGTGACTTTCAGAAGCTCTGAAAAAGACTTGTTCTCGAAAAAAACTGAAGGCTCGACAGCGCGGATTTTCGCTCCTGTCCTGTAAGTCCTTGAGCTCGCCAAAGCGTCCGAATCGATTTCAGGGAACGCGTTCAGGACACCTTTCTGCTCTTCAAAGCTTTCCGCGAATTCCTTGAAGCTTGGATAATCCTTTACAATATCCGACTTTCTGTTTATCACCGCCTGGATATGCCCTGATGAAAGGCCTACAATCCTTTCTGTCATTCCGTGAAACATTCCGTCGCTCACGCTGATTACTGTGACAAGAGGAACAACGCTTATCGCGATGCACAGAACCGAGCCGAGAACGCTTCTGTGCGCTGTGGATTTTTTCGCTGTCCGCGGCAAAACAAGTCTTTTCGCAAAGAAAACGCAGGCTGAAAATTTCATTACCGTTCCCTCGAAAGAAAGCCTTCCCTGTTTATCCTGTAGACCTCGTCGCCTTTTTCAGCGAGGCTTGAATCGTGAGTCACAAGAACCAGGGTTTTTCTGTGCTTTTCAGCCATTGAAAAAAGAAGATTTCCGATCATCTCGGAATTCTCAGGGTCAAGGTTTCCTGTAGGCTCGTCGGCAAGGATAAGCTCAGGCCCGTTCGCAAGCGCGCGGGCGACAGCGACTCTCTGCCTTTCTCCGCCTGAAAGCTGGCCCGGAAGATGATTTTTCCGCTCATAAAGGCCGACATCGTTCAGAAGGCTTTCCGCCCTTTTTTCAGCCTCTTTTCTTGAGACGCCCTTCATATAAAGCGGCATATAAATGTTTTCAAGAGCAGTGAAATCCTTCAAAAGATAATGGAACTGGAATACAAGCCCCAGGAATGAAGAGCGGTATTCCGCTGTCTCTTTTTCAGAAAGCTCTGTCACATTCCATTTTCCTGCCACGACAGTTCCGCTTGTCGCCGAATCTATGCTTCCGATTATGTTCAGAAGAGTGCTTTTTCCGCTTCCGCTTTCTCCGCGGATTACAATGCGGCTTCCTTTCATCACAGTCAGGTTCAGATTGTTCAGGACTGTAAGCTTCTCGCCTTCGCTTTCGTAGACTTTCACAAGAGCGGAGACTTTCAAAATTTCGCAGGATTCATTCATAATTTCGCCGGTTTCATTCACCGTTTCTCCAGGTTTATTCACAATTCCATCAGGTTTATTATTCATCACGCAGAACCTCCGCGACTTTCATTTTCAATACATTTCTGCTTGCCGCCGCGCTTGAAACAAGAGGAGAAAGAAGCCCGAAAAACGAAATCAGGACAACTTCAAGAGGAAAGACGCGCGCAGGAATAGAAGCGTAAACCCTGTACATCGGATTTTCACGGACAAAGTAAATGTTCTCAGGCGAGAAGACCGATGTGAAAAAATATTCTGTGTAATACATTATATCTGAGACAAGCATAAAGACTTTAGGCATATTCGCAGAGAGCGCAAGGGCAAAAGCGACTCCTGCCAAAGTGCCTGTAAGCCCGCTCAAAAACGCCCTGCTTATGAACACAGAGCGGATTTCCCAGCTCTCCGCGCCGAGAGCGGACATTATGGAAATTTCCGGGCTTCTTTCAAACACAAGCTTTCTCATTCCGTTGTAGATATTCACCGCGACAACGACAAAAATCAGAAAGACAAAGAGCATGAGGATATTCTTTTCAACTCTGAGCGCGCCGAAAAAACTTCTGTTGTACTCGCGCCAGGATTTTATCCGGGCTTCAGGAAAAGCGTTTTCAAGGGAATGAAGCACAACCGAATCTTTGCTGTAGTTTTTAAGCTTCAAGGCGTAGACTAGAGGACTTTCTTTTCCGAAATATTTTTCGCCGGCATCAAGGCTCACAAAAGTGTAGGCCTGGTTTATGTCAGTGCAGCCAGACTCGAAAATTCCTTTCACTGTGAAAAGCCTTTCGTCTGAAATCAAATCGACATCACGTCCGCCGCTCAAAGCGGAAAGGCTTATGACAGAACCGACACGAACTTCAAGAAGACGCGAAAGATATCCGCCGATGACAATGTTTTCAGGTTCTGACAAATCAAACTCGCCTGAGACAATTTTCAGCTCGCGCCTGAACCCTTCGTCTTTTTCTAGGATATTTTCATCTACCGCGCGGATTATCGCGGCGTTCTGGCTGTTCCGTCCCGAAGTGAAAAGCCCCTGCGCCTCTAAAAACGGATAGAAAGTCTTTATGTTCTTGTATTCTGAACAGAATTTCTCAAAATCGGAAATCCTGTCTTCAGGGACATCTCTTGCCTGGATGTGAAACGAGCTTATCTCCATAATCGCGTCTATAAAACTTCTCTGGAATCCGTTCATCACGCTCATCACGGTTATCAAAGTCATCACACCGAAACAGATTCCCAAAGCTGAAAGAAAACCTGCCGCGCTTGTCCGGCCTTTCCTGTCGACTTTTGAAAAACGCCTTGACACAAAGAAAATCCATCGGAATGACGCGCTTAAAGAGCGGAAAAAACTTTTCCTTTCAGTTTTCTGTCCGCTGAAAGAAATCTCAGCGTCATTTTTATTTCTTGAAGCGTTTTTCTTCTGTTTATTCGTTGTTTCCATAGATTCTGCTCCGGGTAAGCTTTCCGTCCAGATAATAATCATCTTTGAAACGTCTTCCGCTTTTCCAGGAAGACTCGACTGTAAATCCGTTTTCAAAATACATCGTGGAAATCCAGTCGTTCTTTCCGCTGTAGACTGTCTTCATGCAAAGCCTTCCGTCCTCGTAGTAATAGTAATCAGGCGGAAAAACATCTTCAGGCGGAGCCGAAGAGCTCAAAGACAAAAGCTTTTTCTGCGCCTCATAATCGTAGACATCGCGCCTCACAGAAGTCCGTGCCAGTTTTCCCGGACGCTTTTCAGAATACTCGTGCTCAGTGTAAATCTGCTCCAGGATTTTTCCGTCATCAGTGTAAAGAAAATCAGTCCTGCTTTGAAGAAGGTCTTCTTTAAAATTCTGAACCCGGGAAATTTTTCCGTTTCCGCCGTAAGTGATTTTCTGGACAGAATCGCCGGATTCAAGGGTTTTGAAAAGCGGCTTAACATCATCTCCCGCGTACTCAAAGGTTTCGCTCGAGACAAGCCTCATTTCTCCAAGCGAAGAGCCGCCCGTCCAGTTCTCTTTTTTTGAAAGGCGCGAAAGAAAATCGTAGTATTTCCTTGAAAAAGTCTTTCCGTCCGAGACAACCAGGACTTTTCCTTCGTCCGTAAACTGAAGAGAAAGGGTTTCTGTCTCAAAAAGGTGAAGCCTGAGGTTTTCCTCGCTTGTCCTGAGCCTTTTTTCAGGAAACGGAACAGAAGTCTCCAGAAGAGCCGGAACATTTTCCAGAAGCGAAGAATCCTTGTAAATATTTTCCAGAAGAGAGTTTCCGTCCTCAAACTCCTCAGGCCGGGAAAGAAAGAAATCATTTTCGTTTCTGAAAGAAAGTTTTCCAGACGGAAGAGAAGAAATCCATTTTCCCTCGTCTGAAAACGCGCTGTAAGCCTGAGATGAATCAAAAATTCCTGAGAACTCAGGATAAATCCTGTCGAGCGCGCGGCGCGGAAAACCTTCTGCCGTCCATTCAATCCGCGCGAAAGCGAAGGCGAACGCCCTGTTTGAAATGACATCGTAATTTATCTCAGGCTCAAGGCGCGCGCCGTTCACAATATAGACATAGCGGAAAATCTCGCGTTTCTGGCCGGGATTTTCAGGAGCGGAAAAAGCGGCGCTGCAGGCCGCGGAAAAAACCAGAGAAAAAAGAAAAAGATTTTTGATTCCGTTTTTCCGCTTCTGAAGGCAGATTTTTTTCCCGTCCATAAACAATCACAAACCCAGAAATCCGTCGATATATTTTTCCGCGCTGAACCTTGCGATGTTCCCGTATTTTTCGCCGTCGCATACAAAGGCGCAGGGAACTGAAAGTTCTTTTCCGATTGAAACCGCGACTCCGCCTTTTGCAGTCGAGTCGTATTTTGTAAGGACAATCGCGTCAAGACCGACCGCCTCGTTGAAAACCTCCGCCTGTCGCAGAGCGTTCTGTCCTGTGGTCGCGTCCACGACAAGGATTTTCCTGTAAAAACCTTCGTCGGCTTTTTCCGCGCATATCCTGTCGATTTTCTGAAGCTCGCGGACAAGATTCTCCTTGTTGTGAAGCCGGCCGGCAGTGTCGGCGATTACAAGTCCGCTTCCTTTTGAAAAGCAGGCTTCCGCCGCGTCGAACACAACGGACGCAGGATCTGAGCCGTGCTGGTGGCTTACAACACGGAGGCCGATTTTTTCTCCGTGAAGGTTTATCTGTTCAATCGCGGCCGCGCGGAATGTGTCCGCTGCGGCAAGCACAATGTTTTCTGTTCCGTTTTCCCTGAAGAAATTCCCGAGCTTCGCGACGCTTGTTGTCTTTCCTACTCCGTTCACGCCCAGAACCATCCAGACATTTTTCTTTCCTTCAGCCGGAGAAAGTTCAATCTCTTTTACATATTCAAGAAGAATCGACTTCAGCTCAAGAAGAATATCCTTTTCGTCTGAAAGATGATTTTTTGCAGCCCTGCTTTCAAGAATTCCTGAAATCTCAAAGGCTGTTTTAGCCCCGACATCGCCTTCGATAAGGCTGTCTGTCAGCTCATCAAAAAAATCCTGGTTCTGTTTTCTGCCTGTGAAAAGGCTTTTTAGTTTTTCCGCAAAAGACATTTTCGCCATTTTCCGCTCCAAAAGTTTTTGATTTAATTTTCCGCTCCCGGCGATTCTTCAGTTTTTTCGTCGGACACGTTTTCTTTTTCCGTTTCCGGCGATTTGGGAAGATTTTCTTCCGGCCTGGTTTCGTTTTCAGTCTCAAGCCTTTTCATCGCCGCCGCTTCCTCTTCCTTTTCGATTTTCCGCAAAGTCCTTGGGCTCATGATTTTCGCCTCCGAAGGAAGAGTGGAGTTCGCCGCGACAAGATAACGCACAAGCTCGATTCCAAACCATACGCCGCATCCTAAAGATATTCCTGCCGTGACATAGCGGCCCACATTCAGAATCTCAGCCTCGTTTCCGCCTGAAAGGAATGAATATCCTGTCGAGCCGTTCCTGTAGTTTCCAAGCACAAAAAAAGTCGGGACAAGCGAGACAATCAGAGAGCTGTACGCCCTGTACATCCAGATGCGCCTTGAATCTATGTATCTGCTTTTGTCAAAAGCCATCGCCTTCACGGAAAGAATCGCGTCCTCCTGAAGAAAGGAACGCTCGACAATGAACTCGGAGGGAAAACCGTCTTTCGAGACAAAATGCCCCAAAACCGCGCGGCTGTTCACGCTTATCGAAGAAAAGCGGTTCTCCTCGTCGATTCTGCTTCTGAACTCGCCGTTTGCGAAAAGGTCGCCTTCAACCGCATTTGTGAAAGCGATTCTCACAGTTCCCTCGCTTTTTTTTATCATGCTAACTTCAATCCTGAATTCCCTGTTTCCCTGAAAATCATAGCTTGTCGCTTCTGTCTCATATCCTTTGGAGGCAAACTGGATGAAATGGACTCCGCTTGAAACGACAATGCTTTCGGGCCTGTTCGTGTAGACAACATCGTCAAGAGTAAGCACAAGGTTCTCTCTGGCATCTTCAGGAAAGACCGCGATTTTAAGCTCGACCGGCATGCTGTCCGCGATTCTGGGGCTTATCTGCGAGGCGAGCCTTCTGGAAAGGTCGCGTATTTCATCCAGAGAGCCGACATCTGTCGCGTTTCCGATTATCCTTCCGCCCGGATACTGGTAGACTGTCACGGAAACTGAAACAAAAGAGCCGTATGAAGTGATTTTTCCTGTCATAAGGCCGCGTATTCCGGAATCCGAACAGGCTTTTGAAAATTCATAGCTCTGGTAGCCTTGATTTCTGATTTCGTCGGAGACTGAAAAAAGCTCGCTCACGCTGTTTTTGTACAAGACGATTTTTTCAAGCGTCCTGCTGTTATCGTTTCCCGGAGCGAAATTCCTTACAAAACGCTCAAGAAAACTGTTTCCCTCATCATTGTCATCGACAAGTCCGCCCTCTTCAATCCTTCTTTGCCGCTCCTCGTCGAGCCTTATCTGGCTTTCCCGCTTTTCCCTTTCGTTCTCAACAGATTTCAGGTTCGCTTTGATTTTGTCCTGGATTTCGCTGATTTTCTTGTCTTCCTCGCGGATTTTTCGTTTCAGCTGACTCTGCGAATAATCTCCAAGCACAAGAGAATCCCTTTTCTGCACTTCGCTTGAAAGCTGAAGAAAAAGCGAAGACCTTTCTTTCTGAAGCTCGTATTCGGTTCTGTCCAGAAGCTCCCTGGCTCTAGGCATCCTTTCAAGGTTTTCCGCAATCTGTCCCAGAATCAGAGACGGGATGACCTTGCTCACTGCCTCGTTCGCGCCTCCGCCATCCGGCTGCGTGAACACAAACTGCTCCGCCGCGAAAGTCCAGTTCTGCGCCGAAACAGGAATGAAAGCGGAAAAAAGAGAAAACACAAGAAAAGGAACAGTTTTTTTTGTGAAGTTCATTATCTTCAAAACAACTTAAACCTGAAAAGAGTTAAACATCTTCGTCATCGTTTTCCGCGCCCATCGGAAGACCTTTCCACTTGGCAAGAAGATAAGAATCCATGAATCCGTCGATGTCGCCGTCCATCACAGCCTGGATATTTCCTGTCTCGAATTTTGTCCTGTGGTCTTTCACCATCGTGTACGGCTGGAAGACATAAGAGCGTATCTGGTTTCCCCAAGAAATGTCTTTTTTGTCGCCCGCGTATTTCGCGTTCTCCTTTTCTTTCTGCTCGCGGTAATATTCGTAAAGCTTTGCCCTGAGCATGCTCATGCACGCCTGTCGGTTGAAAATCTGGCTTCTCTCGCTCTGGCAGGCGACGACAATTCCTGTCGGAATGTGTGTGAACCTTACAGCGGAATCTGTCTTGTTCACGTGCTGTCCGCCTTTTCC
>CAZSHF010000010.1:0-52459 GCA_964606655.1 uncultured Treponema sp. | reverse complement strand
CTAAAGTTCACCGAAAGCGAAACAAAAATTGCGTATCAAATTCTAAAAGAAATAAAATCGCGGTTAAACTTCTTGAAAAATGTAGGTCTTGATTATCTTACGTTGGAACGAGCAAGCGGAACTTTAAGCGGCGGCGAGGCTCAGCGAATCAGGCTTGCTACTCAGATTGGTTCTGCATTGTGCGGAGTTATGTACATTCTTGACGAGCCTTCAATCGGTCTTCATCAGCGCGACAACCAGAAACTTATCGACACGCTTACTTATCTTCGCGACCAGGGAAACACAGTTATTGTTGTTGAGCATGACGAGCAGACTTTGCGGACAGCGGATTATTTAATCGACATCGGTCCGGGAGCGGGCGTTCATGGCGGACGCGTTGTTGCGGCTGGAACTCCGGAAGAAGTGATGAATGTGCCTGAAAGCAAAACAGGACAATATTTGAAAGGCACGATTAAAATGGAAATTCCTAAAACGCGGCGAAAAGGAAACGGTTCGTTTATAAAGATTTCTGGTGTTACGGAACACAATCTTAAAAATCTTACAGTTTCGTTTCCGCTTGGAACATTCACGTGCATAACTGGAGTTTCTGGAAGCGGGAAATCCACATTGATGAGCGACGTTCTTTATCCGGTTTTGTCAAACAAGATTATGAAAAGCCATCTTCCGGTTGGAAAATACGAATCAATAGAAGGAATCGAGAACATCGACAAAGTCATAAACATTGACCAAAGTCCGATTGGAAGAACTCCGCGAAGCAATCCTGCAACTTATGTCGGCGTGTTTGATTCAATCCGCGATTTGTTTGCAAGCCTTCCTGAAAGCAAAGCGATGGGTTACAAAAAAGGCAGATTCAGTTTTAACGTAAAAGGCGGAAGGTGCGAAAACTGTCAGGGTGCGGGCGAAATCTTGATAGAGATGAATTTTCTTCCTGATGTTTACATAACCTGCGATGTTTGCGGCGGAAAACGATTCAACAAGGAAACTTTGAGCGTTCTTTACAAAGGAAAAAGCATCAATGATGTTCTGAACATGACGATTGAAGAAGCGTGCGACTTTTTTGCTTCGATTCCGCATATTGCGCGAAAACTTGAAACTTTAAAATCTGTCGGGCTTGGCTACATTCAGTTAGGACAGAACGCGCTTACACTTTCCGGCGGCGAAGCCCAGCGAGTTAAGCTTGCAAATGAACTTTCGCGCGTTTCAACTGGAAAAACTTTGTACATTATGGACGAACCTACAACAGGGCTTCATTTTGTTGATGTGAAAATGCTTATGGAAGTTATACAGCGTCTTGTTGACCAGGGAAACAGCGTTCTTATGATTGAGCACAATCTTGATGTGATTCGCCAGGCAGATTACATAATCGATTTAGGTCCTGAAGGCGGCGACCGAGGCGGAAACATAGTTGCGTGCGGAACTCCGGAAGAAATTGCCAAAGTGAAAGAGTCGTACACGGGACAGTATATCAATTTATAATTGACAATTGATAATTGACAATTGATAATTGACAATTTTGCTGGTTGTCGCTGGCTTTTTGCGGTGAAGCAATCTTATTGATGGTTGCAAACATTTCTGAGATTGCTAGCCTTCGGCGACCTTCGGTTCGCTATGCTCGCAATTACGGCGAGGAAGTTTGCTTGCAATGACAACAACAGTGATTCCGCAGGAATCTTGAATCCGTGCGGCAATTTCATCATCTGTACTGCTCTTTTTCATTCCGTGCGGCATTTCTCGTGCAATTGTAAACTATGCTTTTTTATGTTAAACTTCCTTCAGTTTTTATGAAGAATCTTTTCTGTTTCCTTCTTGCAGTTTTATTTTTCTCGCTTTCATCTTTATGTTTTTCGCAGAGCGGCAGGCCGGAAACAAAACGGACTACAATCACAATCGAGAACGCGCTTTCAACCCAGTACGAAAAAGACAAGGAATCCGGAAACGACATAATTCTTCTTGCTGGCGACGTGAAAATCTCGGTGGAAAGCGGCTCTTCAAAAAATGTCATTTCCGCCGACACAATCCGCTACGACAGGACAAGCGAGATGATGTACGCGTCCGGAAACGTTTCTTTGGAAATGACAAGCGCTTCTGCAGGAACCCAGAATGTGACTGCGGATTCGCTTATGTTCAACACTTCAACGCTTGAAGGCGTATTTGACGACGGAAGGGTTGTCCAGACAAAAAGCGACGCGATCAATCTTCCGAGCGGCTCAACTCTGGTTGTTTCAAGCGATGTTTTCGGACGAAGCGAATCGAACACAATCGCATTCAAAAACGGAGTTCTTACATTCTGCGACGACGAAGACCCGCACTGGAACATCAAGGCGAGCAGAATCTGGCTTTTGCCCGGCGGCGAGTTCGCTTTCCTGAACGCGCTTCTTTATGTCGGTGTGGTTCCTGTTTTCTATCTTCCGGCTTTTTATTATCCTAAAGACGAGCTGATTTTCAATCCTGTTTTCGGGCATGAAAAACGCCGCGGCTATTACAACCAGAACACATTTTATCTTTACGGAAGAAAACCTCTGGACACTTCAACTTCGTCGTCCTCGGATGACAGCGACGGCGAGGAAAAACTCAAGGCGCTTTTCAATTTCATAAAGCCTTCTTCATTGAAAGAGCAAAGGCGGGAAGGCTTGATTCTTCACAATCTTGACGAGGATTTTTCAGGCGACACGACAAACTATTTCAAGATTATGGGCGACTACTACACAAATCTTGGCGGAATGGTCGGTTTTTCAGGAAACTTCAAGCCGAAATCCGTGTTCACAAGCCTTGAGACAAGCCTTTATCTTGGATTTTCAAACACAGTGTTCAGGTCTTCGGGCGGAACTTATCTTCCTTACAGCAGCGACGGAATCCGCTACTACGATTATTCAAGCTTCATGGGATTCACGCTTCCGTTCCGTTATGGCGGAAACATTTCGTTTTCGGTGAACAAGCCGTTCTCTCTTTCTGTGAAAATTCCTGTCTGGTCAGACCCTTATTTTTCGGACGATTTTGTGACAGACAGAACGGAATCGATGGACTGGATGAGTTATTTTATGGACCAGAGCAGCGACGATGACGACGATGAGACACAGACTACAATTTCATCGTTCACATGGAACCTGAACGGCTCTTATTCTGTTCCTCTTCCTGATTTTCTTAAGCCTTTTGTTTCGTCCGCTTCGGTTTCTGTCTCATCTTCTTTGGTCTGGTCTTCTATGAGCGCGGACTCTTCCGCTCTGACAAACGACAGGATTTCCGATTCAAGCGTCTTGTCTGCATGGAAAAGCCACACGCCGAACAGATATTTTTATTATCCGTCCCAGATTACGCCTGTCACGATGAGCGGAACAATAAGCGGAACTCTTGTAAGCCTCGGCTCTTCATCATCAAAATCTTCTTCATCAAAAAAAGATGTCAAGTTTCCTGTCAGCCTTATCGCGCCTGAAGAGCTTTTGACAGAGGCGGAAAAACAGGCGAAAGAATCAGGAAATGAGGAGAATGGCGAAAACTCTGGAATCGCTCAGAATGATGAAAATCAGCCGCGCGATGAAGAAAAACTTTCCGTGACTGATGAGCCTTTGATTCCTGATTTCGCTTTTCCAAAGCTTTCTGGAACAACTGATTCGGCGACGACGATTCCGGGGCTGACATTCACATCCAGGTATTCTGTCCGTCCGAATTTCACAAGCCAGATCGCGTACAATTCGTCAAGCCTGAAAACTGCAGAGGATTTTGTATGGGGAAAAGAAGGCCAGAGGTCGCGGATGTACACGTTGAAGCTTCCTGTGACCTGGGACAACAGTTTTTCATACGGAGGAAGTTTTCTCACGCTTTCAAACTCGAACTCGTACAGTCCTGTCTGGCAGAAGCATCCTTATATCCATGAGAACACAGAAGGCGAGACAATCTGGTATTCAGAGAGCGCGAAGACTTCGCTTGTCAAGACTGACTATGCCGCCCAGAAACAGGATGTGACTTCGACCAATTCAGTTTCTTTCAAGCCTTTCGCGTACATAAAGAATTTCAAGGACACGGGAATCACTTACAGGAACACGGTAAAAATCGTCAGGACGGAATTCCTTTCAGACGAATTCAAGGATGCGGACGACGAGGCGAAATACGATTATCATTATATCTGGGATGTCCTTGCGGAAGGCGACGACGAGGAGCTTGAGGATTCAATAACGACACACGCGCTTGATTTCACAGTTTCAGTGAACGAGTTCGACAGCCTTTTCACACAGACTTTCACTTTCACATCGACTTTAAAGCCTCAGGCGGAATCTTACTACGGAGTTCTGCGCCTGGGCTTTCCGTACACAACTTTAAGCTTTGAGACCGGCGAGAAGAAAAAGACAATAGACGCTGAGGAGTTCACAAGCCAGCCTTTCAAGCAAAGCCTTTCCCTGACTTTGTTCAAGGATTTGAAAATCACCCAGTCTTTGTCATACAACCGCGACGAGAAATACTGGGATTCGCTCCGTTTTTCCGCGAGCTGGAAAAATCTTTCCGCAAGCTACACTCAGTCTTATACGACAGGATATGATTTTGTGAAAGACGAGTCAGGAAGCGGAAAATGGACCGCCCGCACGGAAAAATCGTTTATTCCGTATTCGGCGAGCCTTTCATATTCTCTTCCGACAAAAACACTTTACGCGTGGAAGAACCGCGTTGTCCTAGGAGCAGGATTTTCCACAAACATAACAGCGGACTTGCTGAAGCCGACAGGATCAAGCTTCACTTTTTCGCCGACGCTTTCCCTGAAGATTCAGGATTTTCTTACCTTGAGCTTCTCTTCGACATCAAAGAATTCAGCGGTTTACAAATATGTGAATCCCGATATGTATCCGGACATGGCTGAAAAGAATATATTCAAGGATTTCATAAACGGATTCAGATTTGACGATGATTCCTTGAGGAAAAAATCCAGCTTCAAGATAAAAAGCATGACATTCAATCTCACCCACGAGATGCACGACTGGGATTTCACCTGTTCCCTGAAAATAGAGCCTAAACTTATCACAGAAGGAAGCATGAAGACTTACACTTACGATCCGTCGTTCTCTCTTTCAATCGTCTGGAATCCGATGTCCGCGATGAAAGCGGAAATCACAAAAGATTACGACGAGAAATGGACGGAAATCAAGCTGAATTGACATGAAATCATTTGGACTTTACAATTATTCGGATTGTGAATGAATATACTATAGTTGTGCCGGACTCAAAGATTCTTTCCTGCGTGTGCGGCACAAACGACGATAACTTAAAACTCATCGAAGAGCATCTGGGGCTTCCGGTTTTCACAAAAGGGAACGAGCTTTCTGTCGACACGGAGGATTCCCGGAAACGCGAGGAATTCCAGTACATAATCGACCGCATAATCGACGAGATTAACGGCGGAAGCAAAAACTCGTACGACATAATCACATCTGTCCTGAACCTTGAAAGACACGCGGAGCCTGAAAGCGCATCTATTGTGATTCCCGGCGCGCTGAGAAATGTCTATCCGCATACCCAGAACCAGGCGGACTATATCAAGTCGATGCGTGAGCATGATCTGGCTTTCTGTTACGGGGCGGCCGGAAGCGGAAAGACTTTTCTTGCTGTCGCCGAGGCGCTTCGTCTTGTCCTTTCGCACAAAAAGTCAAAGCTGATTCTTTCCCGCCCTGTTGTTGAAGCCGGAGAAAGCCTTGGTTTTCTTCCCGGCGCGCTTGAAGACAAGATAAATCCGTATCTGAAGCCCTTGTACGACGCGATGGAAACGCTTGTTCCTCATGATGCTGTCCGCCGTCTTGTCGATTCCGGAATTGTCGAGATTGCTCCTCTTGCGTATATGAGAGGACGGACTTTGTCAAATTCCGTCGTGATTCTTGACGAGGCGCAGAACACCACAAAAGAGCAGATGAAGATGTTTTTGACACGGATGGGAGAAAACACAAAAATGTTTATAACCGGAGACATAACACAGATAGATCTTCCGAAGAGATTCCAGTCTGGGCTTGTCCATTCTGCGAATCTTCTTTCAGGCATCAAGGAAATCGGAATGTCGCGTCTTACTTTCGAGGATGTCGCGCGAAATCCTCTTGTGAAAAAAATCGTGAAGGCTTATGAAAATGAAAACGACTAGTTCTAAAATCGGAGCGGTGAAAAACGCTGAAAAGGAAGGATTTTTTCTTTCCCTCAAGAATTTCCTGAAAAGGCATTACAGGATTATAATCCTGATGTTTGTCGGAATGAGTTTCGCGACCGCCTTGAATTTCCTGGATGTCGCGACGAGCGAGACAATCGCGAGCTACCGTCTTGAGGATTTTGAAATCGGACAGATTTCCGACAGGACGATTTACGCGCCGCGGACAATTCCTCCGGACGAGATGAATCCTGTATTCATCGAGGAAGGCGAGAAAATCATAAAAAAAGGTTTTCCTATAACAGAAGAGGCTTACGCAAAGCTCAAGAAAATGGCTGAATCCCAGGTTTATGTCGACTGGCGCGCTTTCGCAGACCACGAGCTTTTTCTTTTTGCGCTTCTTGCCTTGTGGACGATTTTCTTTTCCTACGCTCCTCTGGGAAGAAAGCCTCTTGTCCGTGAATTTGTTTTCCAGCTTGTGTGTTTTCTTCTGGTTTATGCGGCCGCCGCGTTCGGCTCAAAATCGGCTGTGTTTTCTTCTCCGTTCATGCTGACAGTCATAATTCCTTCGTCTTTGTTCGTTCTGATAGAAGCGATTCTGTACGGAAACCTGAGCGCGATGCTTTTTTCGATAATACTTTCCCTGGGTGTTTTTGACGCGTCGAACTTTCAGGCAGTTCCGTTCCTTTACACTCTTGCCACAAGCATCGCGGCTTCGATTGTCGTAAGAAAAATCGAAAAACGCATCCATATGGTTTTTGTAGCGATAATAATGGCGTTCATAAATGTTGTGTTCATATATCTTTTCAAAGTCATCTTCAGCACTCAGAATGTGAGCCATCTTTTTATCCTTCTTGGCGGAGTCGCGGGAAACGGATTTCTGTCAGGAATTCTGGCTCTTGCCTTGATAACTCCGATTGAATGGATTTTAAATACCGCTTCTGTGTTCAGAATGATGGACCTGCTTGACACAAATGTGCCTATACTGAAAAAACTTTTCATCACAGCAAGCGGAACTTACCAGCATTCGCAGATGGTCGGACAGCTTGCGGAAAACGCCTGCCGTGAAATCGGAGCGGATTCTCTTGTCGCCAAAGTCGGCGCATGGTACCACGACATCGGAAAAATCGACCAGAGCGAATATTTCGCCGAGAACATTCCGGCAGGCTCTCCTAACAAGCACGACGACATAAGCCCGAATCTTTCAGCCTCGATTTTAAGAAGCCATGTCAGGAAAGGCGTTGAAAAGGCGCATCTTCTTCATCTTCCGCAAGCTGTGATTGACATCATAGAAGAGCACCACGGAAACAGCGTGATAGCCTATTTTCTTGACAAGGCGCAGAAAATAGACCCGAATGTGAATCCGGCGGACTTCACTTATCCGGGTCATCCTCCGCGCTCCAAGGAATCCGCGGTTGTGATGCTTGCCGACACAGTCGAGGCGGCAAGCAGAACCCTTGAAAATCCTACAGAAGAGCGTCTTGATAAATTCATACAGATGCTCATAAACTCAAAAATCGAGCATCATCAGCTTGACGACTGCGCTTTGACTTTCAGCGACATAGCGAAAATAAAAGAATCGTTTGTCAAGCTTCTTGTCGGTGTTTACCACAACAGAGTCAAATATCCTAAGCAGAAAGACCCTGAGTCTTCCGGCAGAAAAGACGGAAAAGAAGATAAAGACGAAAATCCAGAATCCTCTTCATCCTCATCAGAGCCATCTTCTTTGCGCGGAGAAGAAAAGGCTGAAAAAGCGGAAGACAGAACTGAAAAAACAGAAAAGCCTGAATCAAAGGCGGATGCAAAAAAGGCGAAGGCTGTGAAGAAAGCCTCTGAAGAGGCGAGCCAGGAGGCTAAAATCGACGCGGCAAGAAAAGCGGTTCTGGGCGACAAGACTCTTGACGAGGTGCGTCTTAATGGCTAACAGGGTTTTTGTTTCAGTCCAGGAAGGAATAAAAGAGCCTTGCTGGATTTCAAAGATAGAGGACTTTGTCTCAAAATCCATGGAAAGGCTTTCGATTGACGGGGAAGAGGTTTCTGTGCTTTTCTGTTCGGATTCTTTTATCCAGAGTCTGAACAGAAATTACAGGAACATAGACAGCCCGACAGATGTCCTTTCGTTTGAAAACGGCGATGAATATGAGGACGAGGAAGGAAAATGGCTTTCCGCGGGCGACATCGCGATTAGCCTTGAGACTCTTCCGAAAAACGCTGAGTATTTTGAGGTTTCAGAGGACACTGAGCTGAAAAGGCTTCTGATTCACGGGCTTCTTCATATAAACGGCTATGACCACGGAGAAGAGCATCTTGAAAAAGGCAGAAATCCTGAGTGCGAGATGCTTTCGCTTCAGGAAAAGATTTTAAATGAATTTTCCGATATTCGGATTATAGAAAATATTGAAAAGACACAATAAAAAGGACATTTATGATTTTCGGACACAAAAAAAACAAGACGCAGAGCGCGTCGGAGGAATTTTCCCAGAAACAGCAGGAGATAATCGCTGAAGAAAAAAAAGACATGATTCAGGGAGTCGAGGAGCTGAGCGAGACTTCTGTGAAGGAAGTCATGGTTCCGCGGATTGATGTTGATTTTGTGTCTGCGGACACAGGACGGGCTGAACTTTTTGAAAAGATAATCGAAAGCGGACATTCGCGTTTTCCAGTCTACACTGATTCAATCGACAATGTGATAGGCGTTCTTTATGTGAAAGACCTTATCTACGCGATGAGCAGAAACGAGGAGATTTCGCTTGAAAAAATAATCAGGAAAGCGTATTTCGTTCCTGAGTCAAAACGGATAGACACATTGCTCCGCGAGTTCAAAAGAAAGCATCTTCATATCGCGATTGCGATCGACGAGTACGGCGGAGTCGCGGGAATTGTCACAATGGAAGACATAATCGAAGAGATTGTAGGCGACATTCAGGACGAATTTGACAACGAAAGGGAAGAAGTCACAAACATCGGGAACAATATGTGGATATGCGACGCGGGCGTTGACCTTGACGACCTGAACGAGCTTCTTGAGGCGGATTTTCCTGCCGAAGACTTTGATTCGCTCGGCGGATTCGCCTTTGACCTTTTCGGAAAAGTTCCTGTCAAGTTCGAGAAAGCGACATGGAAAACCTGGGATTTCATTGTCCAGGATATGGAAGGACACAGAATCAATTTTATAAAGCTCGTGAAACATTCATCAGATGAAGGGGCGAGAAATGATGAAGAATCCTCGAAGTGAAAGAAACAGGAAAAATCCTGAAAGCATAAAAAGTCTTCTTTTCTTTTTATATGTTTTTGTCTTCTCTTTGTCGGTTTTTCCTTGCTTTTCGCAGGTCTATACGCAGCCAAAAAGCGCGAAAGATTATTATGAGGAAGGACTTCTCGCCCAGAGGAACGAGAACTGGTATCTTGCAAGCCAGCATTTCCTCGGGGCGATAAACGAGAATCCTTCCTACGGAGAAGCATGGCTTTCCCTTTCCGAGTGTTCCTATATGCTCGGCGAATACGACCTGGTTTTGTCGCAGCTTTCAGAAGCGGAAAAATATCTCCGCGATGATTCAAGAGTTGAAAACCTCAGGGGAATGACTTTTATCGCTCTGGAGCGTTTTGGAGAGGCGAGGACAGTTTTTGAAAAAATCCTTGAAAAATCCCCGAACAATGTGGACGCAAGGTTCGGGCTTGCGGAGCTTGATCTGTTTGACGGAAGGATAAGCGCGGCGGAAAGCCAGTACACAGAAGCCCTGAGAAGGCAGTCGAACAGCAGAAAGGCGCTTCTGAGCCTTGCGGTTGTCTCCGCGCAGACAGGAAAGTTCGAGAACGCGCGCCATTTTATCGAGAACGCGATAGGCTATTATTCAGGCGAGGCTGAAGTCCATTATCTTGCGGCGATTGTCGCTTCCATGAGAGGAGATGTCGCCTCGTGCGAAAGGCAGGCAAGAATCGCGGTTCAATTGAACGGAAATTACGACAGCGCGTACGAGATTCTTGGAAAGGCATTGTACGCCCAGAAAAAATATGATGAAGTCATCTCGATATGCGATTTCAGGATTTCCAGGGACAGGAATCTTTCCTCCGCCTGGTACCTGAAAGGCGAGGCTCAGTCTGCTCTCGGAGAGCATTCCGCCGCGGTTGAAACATGGTCGCAAGGCCTGAGGATTGTTCCAGGCGACGAGATTATGCGCGCCGCCCTTGAGCTTTCTGTGAATGAATATGTTCCTCTGGAAGACGAACGTCGGGCCGAATGGGCGTCATATCATGTTTCCCTTGCAAAAGAAGCGGAAAGCCGCTATGACAGTTCCGCGGTCGCATGGGAATACCAGCGCGCCTTGAAAATCCAGCCGTCAAACGAAGAGGCGCGTCTTTCCTACGCGTCGCTTCTTGAGCTGAACGGAATGCACGAGCTTTACCTTGAGCAGCTTCTTTTCATAAGGGAAAACAGGATTTATTCAGAGACTCAAGAAAATCTGGAGTCTTCAGAATCCGGAAACGGCTCAAAAAGCTTTGAGCAGGTAAAAATGGACGACACGATAGAGGCGTACACAGATATTCTCCGCGACTCTCTTTCCAGAAAATGGAATGTTCGTCCTTTTTACCTTGACAAGACAAGATGGAGCATAGGAATCTACTATACTCCGTCCAGCGTGCATCAGAACCATGTCGAAGGAAACAGAATCGCAGCTGAATACGCAAGCGATGTCTTTTCGGGAATCGCAGAGGCTTCTGTCCGCTCGCGCGCGGTTTCGGCTGACGCTTTCGGCGACGCTTACCAGAACGCAAGGGAAAACGGAATGGACTATTTTATAATCCTTGAGCAGGACGAGGGAAGCCGCGACATAACTCTCTCATACAAATTCTATTCAGGGCGGACAGGCTATCTCATCGCGGAAAACTCTCTTTACGGAACAGGAAACTCAAGACATTCTCTTGTCTTCCGCCGGTTCAGAGGCGAGATACTTTCGATGCTTCCTGTGAAAGGAAAAATCATCGCAAGAAACGGAAAAACTCTTCTTTCCGACTTGGGCCGCTCTGAAAATGTGACCGAAGGCGCGGTTTTTGACATTGTGCGGAAAGGCGCTCTTCTGCCTTCGGGAACATCGAGCGGAGTTGTCTACAAGAGCGACGATATTCTGGGATCATTCACTGTGACTTCATCAGGCGAGGAGGTTTCTGAAGGCAGGCTTGAATACAAGGGATTTTACGACAGGGTAAATATCCAGGACGAGATTGTTCTTGTTTCTCTTCCTCAGGCGGATTCAGGCTCTTCCGGAAACTCCTCTTCCGCTCCTTTGGAAAATGCGCCGAGCGCGGACGCGTCCGGGAACAGCATCTCAGGCTCTTCAGCCGGGCTTACAGCGGAAGACCTTGGAATCAGAAGAACTCCGTCATTTGTGGACATAATAAGAAGCATCTACTGAGAAGCGTGATTTCCGAGTGTTTCATTTCCGCCTGTTTTTGTGTTTTATTCTTCCGGAATCTCGTAAAGGTCCAGGGACGAGTCAATCCATTTTTTTGCAAGAGACGGATATTCGTCATAGACTGAAAGGAAAAGTTTTGCCGCTTCCTTGTAGTCTCCTGAAAAATAATAAGATTCTCCAAGATAGAAAATCGCGCGGTTCTCGACGCTTTTCGAGCGGTTTGTGTTTATCAGACGTTCAAGCTGCCGTGAGGATTCGCTGTATTTTTTCTGGATGAAAGTGCTCCTTAAAATCTCGAAAAGCAGAAAATCGTCTCCGCTGTCGGGAGAAACAAGATCTGCTTCAAAGACATAAGGCTCAGTGATTGGATTTTTTTCAGCGCGCATTGAAAGAGAAAGCTCTTTTGCGGCAGCAATGCTTTCTTGGCTCATTTTAAGCGGAGTTCTTCTCTGGCTTTCAATCAGGTCAAGATAGGGAAGAGGAGTTCCCCGCATATTTTCCACAGGATATGGATTCAGCTTTTCGTTCGCTGAAATGCTTTTTTTCGCTTCTTCTGTCTGTTCAGGAAGCTTAATGTGGACGCCGTTCACTGTCGCGTTTATGGACGGAAGCACAATGTCGAATTTGTTTCCGCCGGCCTCGCAGATTACTGTGTAATAATAGTCGCGGTAATCGTCCACTCTGTCGATGTAGTTTGATTTTTCAGGCGCAAGAGATGCCAGGGGCTCTTTTCCGTTCAGCTCATAGAACGAGCCGACAGGCCTTTCTGTCCTGTATACAAAAATCCTGGTGATTTCGCCTGAAGTTTCGGGAAGAGTCCATGTGACATTTATCCTGTCGCCTTGTCCGCTTGAGGCGTTTATATCTTTTACAATCGGACGCTCTGTCCTTTGCTGCGGGAAAATATTTCCTTTTGTGAATATAAAAAGAGCGGCGGCCAGCGCGCAAAGGATTTTTTTCTTTGTTTTAGTCTTCATATAAAATTATTTTAATTCCACAAGAGCAAAAACTCAAGGTGCAAGGAAAATCATTCTGCTTGCGGAAGAAGCCTGTTTTTTCTATTATTAATCCCTATGAAAAAAAAAGCATTTCTTGAAGGAATGAGAGACGGCCTTCCTATCGGGCTTGGATATTTTGCGGTCGCGTTTTCATTGGGAATTGTCGCAAGGAACGCAGGTCTTTCGGCGTTCCAGGGATTTGTCGCGAGCTTTCTGAATGTCGCTTCCGCAGGCGAGTACGCGCTTTTTTCAGCGATAGGACAAGGCGCGACCTGCATTGAAATCGCGCTTATAACTTTTGTCGTGAACGCGCGCTATCTTCTTATGAGCTGCTCTCTTTCCCAGCGTTTTTCTCCCGAGACAAAATTCTTCCACCGTTTTCTTGTGGGCTTTGCTGTCACAGACGAGATTTTCGGAATCACGGTCTCAAGGGAAGGATATATAAATCCGTTCTACAATTACGGGGCGATTCTTGTCGCGGTTCCTCTCTGGAGCGCAGGAACAAGCCTCGGAATCATCGCGGGAAACATTCTTCCTTTAAGAATCGTGAGCGCTCTTTCAGTCGCCCTTTACGGAATGTTCCTTGCGATAATAATTCCGCCGGCAAGAAAAAATCCTGTGATTCTTGCCGCTGTAGCCGTAAGCTTTGCCCTAAGCTATATTTTCGGAATGATCCCGGGAATAAAAAATCTTTCAGGCGGAAACAGGACGATAATCCTGACGCTTGTGGTTTCATCTCTGGCGGCAATCATAAAGCCTGTTTCCGGCGGAGAGGAAAAGCAATGAAAGATTCAGTCTATTTTTCTATTTTAACAGCGTTTTTTGTCTCGTATCTTATCAGGGTTCTTCCGCTTACGCTGATAAGAAAGCCGATTAAAAACCGTTTCATAAAATCTTTTCTGTATTATGTTCCTTATGTGACTCTTGCCGCCATGACTTTTCCTTCGATTGTCGAATGTACTCAGTCGGTCTGGTCGGGGCTTGCGGCTTTGGCAATCGGTGTTATAATTTCATGGCTGGGACTCGGGCTTTTTCCTGTCGCCTGCATAAGCTGTCTTGTGGTGTTCGTTTCCGAGCTTTTTCTTGTGAAAGGCGGATTCTGAATTTCATTTCAAGTCTTTTTCATAAAACGTAAGTTTTCAAAGATAGACATGATTTTTTTTGTTTTTCAGACGGGTTTGATAAATGGACGAGATTTTAAATGTTTCCGCTCTTTCAAAGGAGTTCAGCCTTGAGGCGGGATTTTTCCAGAAGAACAGGAGCACTGTGTTCGCTGTGAACGATGTCTCTTTTTCTGTCGGAAGAGGCGAGACTTACGGAATCCTGGGTGAATCCGGCTGCGGAAAAACGACAACGGCAAGGCTCATAATCAGGATGTACAAGGCTACAGGCGGAAGCATAACTTTCTTTGACAGGAAAGAAAATCCTGCAAGCGAAAAACCTGGGCTTGAGGAAAGCGGTTTCCGAGCCGAGCCTCTTGATGTCTGCTCTCTGAAAGGAAAGCGTCTTAAATCCTACCGCGAGAAAGTCAAATACATTTTCCAGGATCCTGCGCGTTCTTTGAATCCGCGTCTTTCTGTGTTTGATGTCATGACTTCAGGCCTTAGATATTCAAGCCAGTGGAAGGGAAAAAAAGACGCCTTTGAAAAGGCTTCCGGAATAATCCGCGAAGTCGGGCTTTCAGAAGAAGACCTTTTCCGCCGTCCTCCTGAGTTTTCAGGCGGACAAAGGCAGAGAATCTCAATCGCCCGCGGGCTTATAATGAATCCGTCTCTGATTCTGTGCGACGAGGTTGTTTCGGCTCTGGACGTTTCAATCCAGGGGCAGATTATAAACCTTCTTTCTGAGCTTAAAGAGAAAAGAAACCTCAGCTACATATTCATCACGCACGACCTGAAAGTCGCCTCGTATTTCTGCGACAGAATCGGAGTGATGTACAGAGGAATTCTTGTGGAGGAAGGAAACGCTTCCGACTTGCACAGGACGGCCCTTCATCCTTACACAAAGCTTTTGTTTGAAGGCTCGGAATACAGAAGGACAAAAAGCAGCGTTGAAGTTAAGACGACCCTTGAAAAAGAGAGCGCCTGTCCTTTCTCGTACAGATGTCCGTTCGCGGACGGAAAGTGCAGAAAAAATCTTCCTGAGTTCAGGGAAGTTTCAGAAGGCAGAAAAGTAAGGTGCTTTAAAGTCTAGAGGAAAATTTTCTTTTTTACACATTGCACAAGTTACACAAGATTCTCGGTCATTTCTTTAAGGTTTTTGAAAACCGCGTCGCATAGCCTTCTTGTGTTCCCGTCCGGCTGGATTCTGTCTGGAATCATGACGGCTTTCATTCCGGCGTCTTTCGCGCTTTTTATTCCGTTCGGGCTGTCTTCGACTGCAATGCACTGCCCTGGCTTCAGGTTCAGAGAGGCGCAGGCTTTCAGGTAAATGTCAGGTTCAGGCTTTGAATGTTCGACCATGTCGCCTGTTGTGATTGTCTCAAAGAATTCCAGAAGCCCCGCGTTTTTCAGCTGGCGGCGGACTGTCTTTTCGCGTGTTGAGGATGCGAGCGCGATTCTGTACTTTTCTTTCAGGGCTTCAAGAGATTCCTTTGCCCAGAACATTTTTCCGATTCCGTTTTTCTCTTCGATTTCGCGGAAAAGCTCGCCTGTCCGTTCTATGAATGAGTCCGCGTCAAAAGCGTTTCCGTAAAGCTTTTTGAGAATCAGGGCTGTGTCGTTCTTGTTCGTTCCAAGGCATTTTTTTTTCGCTTCTGTCATCTCGTCAAGCCCAAGCTCTTTTGCCGCGATGTTCCATGTCTCGTCGCATATCGTTTCGGTGTCAAGAAGAACTCCGTCCATGTCGAAGACAAGCGCTTTTATTTCTTTTATGTCCATTTTTATTTCTCGTAGTTTTCAACCTGCTCGGAGATAAGGGGAACAAGCTGCTTTTTCCGGCTCACGACATCTTTAAGGAAATAGACGTTTTTCTCAAGCTGGGGAAAAGTTATGAACGGAACAAATTTCGCGTCCGCCGACATCAGGAGAATGCTTGAAAGCTGCGTGATGTCTGTTGCAAGAAGCGATGCGAAAAGCGCCTTGTTTCCTCTCCGTTCGATTTCAAGCTCCTGCATTATCTCGTCTTTGCGCGAAAGGACTTCCTCAAGGTTCGAGACTTCAATCTGGCTTACAGTGTAAGCTCCTTTTTCTTCCTCGTAGACTTTCATGTCCTGATGGATTATCTGGGCCGCGTTACGTCCTTTCACTCCGCTTCCGGCCTGGAGAATATCTTTTCCGAGCGACTGGATTTCAAGGTCTGTGATGTCTGAAAGATATTCCGCGGTCGTCCTGTCGGTTTCTGTTGTTGTCGCAGACTGCAAAATCAGAGTGTCCGAAAGGATTCCGCAAAGAAGAAGGGATGCGATTTCTTTGGGAACAGGAATTTTTGCCTCCTCGTAAAGCTTTGCAATCAGGGTTGAAGTCGAGCCTACAGGCTTGTTTATGAAAGTTATCGGATAGCTTGTGCTTAAAGTTCCGATTCTGTGATGGTCTATTATCTCCAGGATTTTGTAATGCTCGATTCCTTCGACCGCCTGGCTTATCTCGTTGTGGTCAACAAGCACAAGCTCGATGTTCGGCTCGTTTGTAAGGTCATGCTCAGAGATGATTCCGATTACCCTGCTGTTTTCATCCACAACAGGAAGACGGCGGATAGGCGAGTTCTGGATAAGCTTTCTGACTTTCGAGATTGTGTCTTCTTTTCTGACAGCAGGAATCTCAGGGTCAGCCATGTAGCCGACAGGAGTTGAATAGGCGAGCATCATCACAGTCGCGCTTGTGTCGTAAGGGCTTAGGATTACATTCACTCCGTTCTGCTTGGCTTTTTCTTTAAGCTCTTTTTTCAGAGTGAAGCCGCTTGTTATGACCAGAAGCCTGACTTTGTTTTCTATTGATTTCTCGTAGATTTCCTCGCGGTCTGAAGTTATGACGATTGTCTTTTCCGAGGAGCGCGCTTTAAGCATTTCGTCGAATGTGGATTCGCTTGCGCCTCCGACGATTATTCCCGCTTTGAACACTTCGTCCTCGTTCATCGTGACAATCGCCTGCGCGTTCATTGTCTTTACGACTGAGCCTATGCTCGTCTGGATATTTATCTTCTTTTCAGGATTCAGGATTGTAAGAAGTTTCTGCGCGAATGCGGAATAATGAAGAAGCGAGATGTATTTTCCGTCCTTGTCCACAACAGGAAGGGCGCGGCTGTTTGTTGAGCTCAGCTTGTTCAGGGCGAACCAGACAGACTGGTTTTCTTCTATTGTTATGCAGTCGTCTTTCATATAATAGGCGACCTTTGGGGAAAGCTCAGGAAGATATGTCGGAAAATCGACCTTGAATCTTCTGTAGATATAGTCAGTCTGGGGATTGAAATGTCCTGCGCGCGCTGCCTTGTACTCTGAAAAACCTTGAAGCTCTTTGAGCTTTGCGTATGCGGTGGCGGCTACAGCGCAGTCTGTGTCAGGATTTTTATGCCCGAAAATATAAACAGTCTTTTTCATACGCACAAGTTTACTTGTTTTGCGCGATTTTTGCCATAAGGAAAGAAAGCGAAACTCACTTGGTTTCCGCTTTGATTTTGCTTTCTTTGATTGTTTTTATACGTATCAAAATTTGATTTCATACGTATAAAATTGTATTTTTATACGTATAGAATCCTGTTTTTATACGTATTAAAAAACACAGATTCGCTTGGTTTTTGCCCAGAGCATAGTTTGTCCACAGAAGGAGAACAGAGAAAGATGGCAGTCTACACTTTACGAAAACGCGTGAATCCGCAGAAACTTGAAGAGCCGATGAAATATTTTCCGTCGCCTTATTATACTGGAAGTATAGATCTGGAGAAAATATCGGAAAACATTTCCAACGCGACGACCTTGACGCAGGCGGATGTGACGGCAGTGATTCAGGCTCTTATAATGCAGATTCCGCACTATATGGAGCTTGGTCTTATCACAAAACTTGACGGGCTTGGAAGTTTCAGGCTTTCGTTCAGCGGAGAAGGAAAAGAAAACCCTTCGGACATCACCGCAAAGGACATCGGCAACATACGCATCATCTTTACGCCGGACATAAAGCTCCGCCGCAAGGTGAAGAAATTCAAGTTTTCAAAAATGAAGATATGACGGATGGGAAATATTGTGTGTTTTTGTTACTAAAACAGGCTTTACAGAGAAAAGCAATCAATTCCAAAAAAAAAAAGATTGACGAATATAAAAACCAGCAGCATAATAACAATATATTAGGTCAAAATTCGAGTTTTGCAAAGGAATTACGATTTGGCAAGAACCATTGCTTAGCATCTTCTACTGAATGAAACAAAAATGCGGATATGCTGTAAAATAAGTGCCTAAACATTCCTGTTATGCAAATATATCTAATGAAAGCCTGTTTTGAGGTGAACATGAGGCTAAAGAAAATACTTGAATTTCTTGATAAACGAAAAGAAAGCCATTATGAGAATTCTGGATTTATAGGCGGCATTGTGCTTGGCATTTTGATAGGGCTTTTCCAGTTATATTTATTTATCGCGTACAAAGAGGCAATGCTGAATGCCTTGGAACACCAATTGAGCGTTGTTCAAAATCTTGAAATTGATATATCTAAATTGTATCTGATAATGGCGATAATCACTCCGCTTTTGATTGTATTTGTTCATATTCTGCTTGGAGTTTTATTTGGCTCATTTATAGCAAAAAAAGTGAACGGCTCGAAAATTTTCATAATTTTATTTTCGGTTGTCATCGGGATATTATTTGGGTTTATAACAAACAGCCCTATGCCAAGAATTTTCACTGTTGTCATTGTTGCTTTGGCGTGGATAGTTTTTGGAATATTGCAGATTATATTGATTTCTATTTATGAACGAAAAAAATAAAAATAAACAATTGTTTAAAGATTTTCTATTCTCCTATTTTCAGTGTATTTCGGAAATTTAAAAAAAATTATGAAAAAAATCTTGATATTTCTTGCGACACAGATTTGCTTTATCTCGTTTTGCCAGATGTTCTCTATAGCGACAGGCATTCCATTGACACTTTTTTCAGCGCTTTATATGTTCTTTCCGTTTTTCGGAGTTATGATTGCCGAAACAATGTGCAAGTCTTTCATAAACTGGAGTTCTTTGAAATTCAGAATAAACCGATATTTTTTTCTGTCGATTTTGATTCCAGTAATAATGACACTATTATCGATTGCATTTTCATTGATTTTTGTGAAAGACACATCGCTTTCATTGTCATTTGAAGGACTTGAAAAACTCGGCGGACATGGAAGCAGTGAGCCGTTTTCTATATTCAGATTCTCTGCATTGCTTCTGAAAGCGCTTGTTTTTGGAATTACGGTAAACGCGTTTTTCGCTTTGGCAGAAGAATTTGCCTGGAGAGATTTTCTGATTTTTGAACTGAACAGGAAGACGGGGCTTTTCGTAGCGATGCTTGCAGACGGATTAATCTGGGGACTGTGGCATATTCCTTTGATTTTAGACGGAGCAAATTATCCGGGGTTTCCATTTCCAGGAAGCGTATTGATGATTCTGTTTTGCCTTTTGTCCACGCCTCTTCTGGTGTTTTTGCGTATACGGTCAAATTCTGTGATTCCCTGCGCTGTTTTTCATGGACTTGTCAATTCTTTTTCCTCAATATCAGTCGGAATAATAAAAGGCGGCTCGGTTCTTTCTACAGGAAATTTAGGCTTGTCTGGGATTATAGGTCTGGCTGTAATAGACGCTTGTCTTTTTATCATTTATCATTATAAAAAATCATCAAACCCGAAATCAAAAAGCTGATTTTTGACAACCGAGTTTGACGAAGAGAGGGAGAGTTTAAAAATGCCTAGAAAAATTTCTTTCACTTTAAATAACAGAATCATGTTTTCTGTTCTTGCCGCAGTCTGCGTTTTTCTTTCATCGAACATTTTCGCTTACGATTTTTCAGAAGAGGCAAAACGCGACCTTTACGATTTTAGGAAAACGCTTTTTCTTTCCGAAATCGCTGACTACGGCTACGATTTCAAATCTTACATAGACGGTTTTGAAGAGCAGCAGAAAAGCAGGATTCTTCCGGAGCAGGAAAAACTTGTGCTTTCCGCAGAGATTCTGATTCAGAAAATGAATTTTGTTCAGGACAAGCGGACGCAGAAGGAAACGCTTCTTGATATGGCTGACCTTCAGAAAGAAATCAGAGGCTTTGTTCAGGAAGAAGATGACCTGTCGGAATATCTTTATACGGCCTTGGCGGACATTGAATCCCGCCTTATTTCCAATATGAGCGGCGGCGATATGTATAAAATGTCAATGGAATCCAAGCAGATGTATATTGAAGCGATTTCAGCAAACAATCGTTTTGCGCCCGCGTATTCAGGATTGGGAAACTGGTTTTACTTTGCTCCGTCTGTCGCGGGCGGCGGTTTCAATTCCGCATTGAAGCAGTTTTCCAAGGCTGTGAAATATTCAACAGAAGATTTCGACCTGTTCATAAACAACATCTATCTTTCGCAGGTTTATCTTAAGCTTGGAAACAAATCCGCCTGCGAAAAATCAATGTAGAAAGCGGAACAGATTTATCCTGGCAACAGTCTTACAAAATTCATAAGAGAGAAAAATGAAAAAGGCAAGTGTTTTTTTGACTAGGCTTCTTTTAGCCGGAAGCTTTATGGTTTTCGGAACGGGCCCGATTTTTTCTGGCGGGCAGAACATAAAAGAGGCGGCGCAAAGGATAATCACAGAATTTTATTCAGGCGGAACTGATTTCTCTGTCCTTCAAAAAGACGCGGAAGAACTTGCTGAAGCCGCAGAGAACATAAAGACGCAGGAGAATTCAGGAAATCCTGCGGCGCGGTTTTCTGAACCACGTTTTTCCAGAAGCCGGTTTTCTTTTGAAGATGAGATTCTTGTCTACACAGCGCTTTCAACTCTGATTCCTGCTTTGGATTCTGAGTCCGCTTCGTTCTTCAGAGAAAAAATAAGGAATTTTGAAAAACGGACAAAGCCGCTCGTCTCAAAGACAAAAGACGAGAATATTCTTCATCTGTATTCAAATTATCTTTACTCAAAGCTGGGCTGGGAAAAAGCGAACTACGGAACAATCGAAACGCTTCCTGTTCTTTACCGGAAAAACGCTCTTTTCAACAGAAGCGAAAAATCCCTGCTCGATATGGCGATATGGTATATTTCCGCGGCGGTTTCGGTTTCAGATTCGTCTGCGTCTGTCTGGAGCGCCTTTATCATGAAGCAGGAGAAATTCATCGATTCGCTTGAACTGTCGGAAACTGAATTTTTCAACGCGTGCATAAGCTATTCGATGTTTTATATGAAGAATCTTGACACGGAAAAAGGATTTTATTATCTGAACCGCGCAAAAGAAATTTTTCCAAATTCTGTCTCCTTGGCGATTGTCGAGACAAACTACAGGAACGGAAAGGTCGGCTGGTGATGCTTGAAATAAAAAATCTGAACAAGAGTTATGTCCTGAAAGGGCAAAAGGTCTTGGCGAACAAGAACATTTCGCTTTCTGCAAAGGACGGCGAGATGATCTGGATAAAAGGGAATTCAGGGGCAGGAAAAAGCACTTTCTTGAATTCAATATGCGGAATCGATGACTTTGATTCAGGTTCTGTGAACTGGGGCGGGTTTGACTTTGCAGGAAAGTCAAAAAGCGATTTGTCAAAGTTCCGGCTTGAAACCTGCGGAATCATTTTCCAGTTCTTCGAGCTTCTGAAAACCCAGAACGCTCTGGACAACGCTCTTCTTCCTTTGCGGATTTCCGGAAAGGTCTTTTCCAAAAACGCTGTTTTTTTTCCGGAAAGAAAAAGTTTTGTCCTGGATTTGTTTTCCGAATTCCGTATTTCCACTCTGGCTAAAAAGAAGCCTAACGAGCTTTCAGGCGGAGAAAAGCAGCGTGTCGGAATAATCCGCGCGCTTGCGAACAGGCCGAAATATCTTCTTGCGGACGAGATAACCGCATCTTTGGACAACGAGATGTCCGGAAAAGTCTACGGTTTTCTGCGTTCCTATATAAAATCAGAAAACGGAATAGGAATTTTTGTCTCGCACGATTCCCTGATTTCTGAATATGTTGACTCGTGCTATGAAATGTCTGACGGAGAGCTGAAAAAATGTATCTTTTAAAACTTGCCTTTGACAATCTGAGGTTCAATATAAAGCGAACTTTAAGCCTTGTGTTCATAATCGCGGTGGCTTCTTCCGCGATAATCCTGTATCAAGGTTATGTCGAGTACTGTTCACAGGGAATGATGACAGGTTTTATTTCAGGCTCCGGGCATCTGCAGATTTCCAAGGAAACGGATTCTGATTTTTCAGAAGAGACCGCCTCTTTCATCTCGGGCGGAGAGCTGAGCCTGCTCCGTCAAGCGCTTTCTGAGAACAGCCAGATAAGGCATTTTGAGGCGGTCCTTGATTTCAGCGGGCTTGCAGGAAATGCCGACAGGACAGCGATTTTCTGGGGAAAAGGATTTGACAATCCTGAAAAATTCTTCTCTCCAAAACTGGGAAAAGCCGTTTTTGGAGACGACGAGAAAATCCTTGTCGGCGGAGGACTTGCGGAAAAGCTTTATCTTGATTTTTCTGAAAACCTTGTTTCAGGAAACGATGTTTCCTTGATGTGCAATTCGCCAGAAGTGGGAATATGCCTTGCAAGCGCGGAGACAAGCGGAATTGTCGAGACAGGAATTTCGCAGAACGACGAAGGTCTTCTGGTAACAGGAAGACGCTACGCTTTGTCTCTTCTTGAAATGGAAGATTCCGCGTCTTATGTTCAGGTTTACTTGAACGACAACGACTGCCTTCCTGCGGTTTCTGAGCTTGAAAAAAGGTTCAAAGAAAACGGACTTGGTTTTTCAGTCCGTACCTGGGAAGAGCTGAATCCTTCTTTTTCGCAGGTGAACAATCTGAACAGGACTCAGTTTTTCATAATCAGCATTATCCTTGGAATTCTGATTTTCATCGCGCTGACACAAAGCCTTTCCACGGCGTACTTTGAGCGGCTGGGCGAGTTCGGAACTCTTGAAGCGATTGGAATGAACAAAAGGAATCTTGGATTTATGCTCTGCCTTGAGACTTTCTATATGTTCCTTGCAGGAATGATTTCCGCGCTGGCGTTTTCAGGGCTTTCAAACCTTTTTGCGCGGAAACTCAATATCTCGATGAATCCGCCGGGCTACGATGTTTCCTATCCTCTGAGTTTTATTTTCATGCCTGAAAAGATATTTCTTTCGCTTGTGTTTGTCTTTTCCTGCTACGTCCTTGCGACTTTTTCGCCTGTTCTTTCAATCTACAGGAACAGTTCGGTAAAGCTGATAAACCGCAAATAAAAGCGGTTATGGAGAAAAAAATGATAAAGATGAAAAAACGGCTTTCGTTTTCCGTCGCGGTTTTCCTGTTTCTTGCGGCGCGGACAATTTTTTCAGCGCCTCTTTTTTCCGAAGATTCGGATTTGTACAATGAGTTTTTAAAGATATACAATTCCTATTCAGACCCGTCGGCAACATATTTTTTTACCCAGGAGCTTCAGGAATTCAATTCTTCAGGCGGACTTGAAAAGCAGACTCCTGCAAAAAGCATAAATCTTTCAAACAGCCAGCTGACTTCTGTCTCGCAGAAAAACGGCGACCTTTATTTTCTGAGCACAAACAGCGGCTACTGGACTAAGAACAAAAAGCTGAAGCAGGCGATAAAAATTTCAGGCTCGTACAAAGTCATGGACATCCAGATGCAGAATCTGCTCCGGCTTGATTTTCAGAACGATTTCGAGATTGTCGATGGTTTTCAGTCTCAGCCAGATTCTGTCCTGCTCAAGCGAGTGAACAAAAAGAATTCGTACTCATATCTTCGCGTGAGAAAAAACGGTGAAAACCGGGAAGAAGTAAAAAACGCTTTTGTCGTTGAAGTCCTTGATTCGAACATGAAAAAAAATCAAATCGATTTTTTACGAGAGTTCACAGATAAAAGGAATCACGCTGTTTTCAAAAATCGCGATTTATGACGAGTTTATTTCCGCCGGAAGCCATTACGACTACATAACCTTGGACCTGAAGAAACTTGACGCGAGAATCTCGAAAAGCCTTTTCAGCCCTAACTTTATGGACGAGCTTATAGAGATTCTGGAGTCGCAATGAGCGGAGAAACAATGAATCTTTTGGAAAAACGCGGAGCCGCAATGAATTTTATAAACATGAAAAAAATATTTTTGCTGTCCGCGTTCCTTTTGTTTCCGGAAAACATATTTTCACTTTCGTTCGGATTTGAGGCTGAAGCGAATGTAGTGAAGATGCCGGAATCTGAATATCTTGACGATTTCGCTTTTTCCCCGGATTTTTCTGTTTTTGCCTCTGAAAAATTCAATTTCGGGAACTATTTTCTTAGCCTGAAGCCTTCGGTTCATTTCAGAGAAAATAAGATAAACTTCCAGTTCGCCGAATTCAAGAATTCGTTTGTGTCTGACTTTTTTGCGTTTTCGTTCGGGAAATACAATTTTTATTTCGGAAAGCCTCAGGTCAATAACATTTTTTTTCCGTCTGTTCATGTTGAAAATGTTTCAGAAAAAAATCTCTGGAACGGAAAACTTGACCTGTTTCTGGGAGATTTCCGTCTGAACGGCGGAGCGGTTTTCGACACTGAATCTCTTGATTATTTTGAAAAGCCTGGATGGTGGAACGCTTATTTTTCCGCGTTTTATTCAAACCAGTTCATTGAAGCCGGACTTGAAAGCGATTTCCTTTTCGGCTCTGGAAATGCCGGAAATGACGGCGCGGCGGAAAATGCAGGTTCTCTTGAAAATGTGAAAGCAAAAGCCGCCGCGGAAATCTCGTTCCTCTTTTCTGATTTTGTCCTGTACGGCGATTTTTCCGTTGCGGATTCAGATTTCAGTTTTCCGCAGCTTTCTGATTTTCAGAACTTTGATTTTTCTGGTCTGGATTTTTCCGCTCTTTGCGGAATCTCGTGGAACAAATATCTTGAGGATTTCGGCTTTTCTCTGATGTTCGAGAACGGTTTTCTTGAAGACAATTACTGCTACTCGTTCTGTTTTATTCCAGAAATCAGCAATTTCTTTTCGTTTTATCTTAAATACGAGCATATTCTGAACACGCGGCTTGATTTTATCGGCAATTTTTCGATCTTTGTTCAGGACTTCAAGGTTTATTTTGAATATCAGAGCCGGAATTTCATAAAAGATGACAGCCAGTACAGAATCACACTAGGAGTGAAGAATGAATTTTAGGAAACATTTCGGACACTGCTTTAAAAGCGGACTTGCTTTGTTTTTTTTCGCGTTTCCGGTTTTCTCAGCAAAGTTTTTTCCAGAGGAAAGTTTTGAGGCAAAACGGATTTCGCCAGGATTTTCATATTTCGGTTTTCCGATGTCCGCTTTTGTCGGCTTTGATTACAGGAAAAACGATTTTGAGCTTCTGGTTCCGCTTGGACTTGAAATGGATATGGATTCCAGTTTTCAGGTTTTCGCTTTTTCAGGAATCCAGACGCGGTTCAAGAATTTCTATGCGGTTCCTAAAGTGAAATACGAGCTTTACGGGGCTGGAACAAAACCTTTTTCAGACAAGACTGAGTTTTCCGCGGAGCTTGAGCTTGGATATAAAAACAGGTTTGGAAAAGTCGGGCTGGGGTCTGTCATTGGAAGAAAACGCTGGCGGACAAAACCGGACGGCTTTCAGGAAGCGGCAAGCGCGGGAAATGAAGGAGAATTCACTTGGAGTGAGAACGTAAAATTCAGTTTTCTTCTTTTTGACAATCTTATTTTCAAGGCGACAGGCGAGGCTAAAGCGAGCCTGAATGTTCTTCCCGAAGCGAAATTTTCATCCTATGATTTTGTTTTTTCGCTTCCTTTCCAGATAAGCTGGCACTACGGCGAATCTGCGTTCTTGTACAATCTGTTTTTCACGGATTATCTGGATGTTTTTGGGAACGAGAACCGGAGTTTTGAGACAGGAAAAACGTACAGCGCTTTTACAAAGAGAATTTCAGCCGCAGACGCTTCGGCGAAAGACTGCTACAGGTTTTTCACAAGCCTTGAGACTGAACAGAGGTTCTATCTTTGCAGGCTTTTCAATGAAACGAACAGTTTTTTTCTATCTCTTTTTGCAAACGCGTCGCTCGGCTTGAACGAAGGAAACCGGCTTTATTTTCTTTACCAGTATGGACTTGGAGTAGGCTACAATCTGTACGGATGCGTTCCGTTCACTTTTCAGGTCGGATTTGACAATAAAAATTCTCTGGTCATGTATGTCGGCATCGTCTCAAGAATAATCCACGGAATGTAAAACATTGATGAAAATCACTGAAAATCGTCAGATTTAAAAGAGGACTGCCTGACTGGAACTTTCTTGTGTCAGAAACATCTGAAGTTCTCAGGATGATTTCATTCCGTCAAATGCTCTTGGCTTTCTGAAAGTTCAAGAGCATTTTCTTCATCGGAAAGCCGCTGATTTTCCGATGAAGGATTTCCCTTCCGTTCCTTTTGCGGCCAGAAAATGTCTTTCAGGAATGTTGTGACCCTGGCGTTCCTGAAAGAGCCGTCAACGATTTTACAGCCGCCGTAGACCGACATAAAATGAATCCTGTCCTGCACTCCCAAAGTCTTGAAAATCCGCATGAAATTGTTTTTCACTGTTCCTTCCGTAAGATTGTATTCTCTTGCGATTGTGTCGTATTTTGTTTCTTTAAGAACAAGCCTGAGCCATTCGGCGTCTCTGATTGTCAAATCGGGAAAGGCTGAAAGGTCAAGTATTTTGTCGGAAGTGAAAACGACTTTTCCAAGTCCTATGT
Organism: uncultured Treponema sp.; assembly: GCA_964606655.1. GTDB lineage: Bacteria > Spirochaetota > Spirochaetia > Treponematales > Treponemataceae > Treponema_D. Next base: position 26,111 of record CAZSHF010000010.1, on the reverse strand, counting down.
GGAACGAAAGCAGAATCACAAACACTGTCACTAGAAAGAAACCCGTCTTTGAAATCAAGGAAAGAAGAAAAATCTTCCAGCCGAAACGGATTTCGGAAAGAATCAGCAGAATATAAAGAAGCGAAAAGAGAATCGTCTTTAACCTGCTGTTCTTCTGGAAAAATCCTGTAAGCACAAGAACCTGAATTCCCGCGATGAAAATGAATATTCCCAAGTTGTTTTTCGGCTGGTCTATGAAAATCGCGGAGGCATAGAAAAGTGCGACAACGCCGAAAATCCAGAAGAATTTTGGAACGACGAAAACAAAAATGATAAGCCCTGCGGAAACAGCCAGAAGCGCAAGGGCGATGTTTTTTGGCAGAATCATATTCATTTCTGAACTGTAAAGCCCGCTTTCCCCTGTGATGATTTGAAGAGCGCGGACAATTATAAAACAAATGAAAATCGCAGAAGCCAGCCGCACAAAGACTTTGAACGAGCTTGAAAATAGATTTTTGTTTTCCATACATTGATTTTAGCACATTTAAGAAAAACGGGGTGATTTTTTTTGAATCAAAAAGAAATAATTTTGTCAAGCGAACTTCGGTTCTTTTTTCGTGACCTTGGTCATTTTTGCTTTTTTTAAAAGATGACCTTGGTCATTTTCGGCAAATTCGTGCTTGTGTAGAAAAAAACGTTCTGCTAGTTTGATTGTGAACTTTAGAAAAAAGTGGAGAAGGCACGGAATCCAGTTTTTAGGACAACTGGTCATTGAGACACTCGTCTGCTTGCGTACGGAGCGTAGCGGAGTAATGGCTAATGCTTCAGCCGCTGTGATTCCTCGAAAATCGATTTTCGTGGAGAACTATCTTTTTCAAGGTTCGGAATAAAAATAAGTTTTTTCATTGGAGGATAAAATGAAAAAAATCAAAATGTTAACAATCATCGTCGTTTCGGCTCTGTTTGCCTCGTGCAGCCAGATTTCACAGAAAAGCGGACTTCAGACCGGCTGCACCGAATTTGAAAATCAGATTGTAAAGAAGTGCTACGAAGCGGACGCGACTTCAAGTTTCGCGGAGTTCCTGAAGAATCCTGACGAGAATGTCCGCGCGATAAGGAGCGCAAGGGCGACGGCAGAAAGCGGGGCAGAGAATGTAGAGCTTTCTGAAGAAGAGATGTTCGCCATGATTTGGGAAAGCCTTGACGAGAGCGAAAAGGCGGACATTCTTTCAAACGCGGACGAACTGAACCTGTCATCGGAAAATTATGTTGCTGTAGACAAAGAGTCGGAAGCAGGCAGGGCGATTGTTATCGACGAAGACACTTCTGTCCTTGACCAGGCTGCCGCGATGTACGGGTTTATGTACAGGCTTCAGGATTTGTTCAAGGGAACCAGCGTGTCATCAAACTGTCTTCCGGAAGAAATCAGACCGGAAGAGGAAACAGAAGTTCCGCTTGTGCAGACAATTGAATACTGCGTGCAGCAGGAACTTTGGGATGATATTGAGAAAATCCTGAAGACTGTTGATTCGTCTGTAAGTGCAAATGAATTAAAAGAAGAGTATGAGCAGATGAAAGAAGTTTCTCAGGAAAGTGTATTGTCTCAAATAAAATCTGCAAGGGCATCAGCTGTCATTGGATATAAACAAGATCCTTTGGTAGACAATTTGGGAGAACAGTTGGCAGACGGAACAGTTCTGTTGAGTGTTTCTAAGAAAAAAGCATTTGGTGTTGCAGGTGAATGGCTGCACGCAGGAATTTTTGCCGCGGAAAAATATGATAGCAATAAAGGGGATGCTTCCCATTGTGTATATACAGCACAGCCAGACAAATATGGAAATTTTCCTGAAAATATGAAGCCGGACAGACCGGGCTATGCCTGCTTAGACACAGTCTTATGTATACACGACAAAGAAGAATGGCAACTTTATTGCCGAAAAACTATTCTTCGGCAGCTGCGGAAAAAGCGGTAAACACGGCAAAGACAGTTTACTACGATGCCAAACCAGAATATCTCTTGCCTCTTTGGGAAGCGTTGAATATCGGAAACACAAGCCACGATGAAACTGCAAAAAACACATACTGTTCAAAAGTCGTATATACAGCCTGGAACAAGGCTGGCACAAATCTTGACGGAAACACATTTGCAGGAAACATTGTAAGCCCTGATGACCTGTACGGAAGCGCGTTCAACCGTTACCGTTCGATGACAATAAGAATTTTGTGGTGGACAAAAACCTGGACTTGGCAGACATATTCCGCGACCTCAAATGTTCTTTATAGAGGCGAACAATAATTTGCCAGGAATAAAATTATGAAAAAAACAAATATATTTTTTGCTTGCGCAGTTTTCTTTTCCTTTATATTTATTGGCTGTCCCGGTGCGGAGCAAAAACCGGACAGTTACTATTTCAACAAAATGGAGCCGCTTGAATGGTCGGACGATTATGTAGTCGCCGCAACTAATTATCCGAACCAGATTCAGGTTTGGGATTCAAAGACCAACAAGATGGTTCACAAGTACAGCCTATGCTCAGATGAGGCAAAGTGGGAAAATCACATAGAACGTGCCTTGGATGTGTACAGCATGACGGTCTTTGACGGCGTAATCTGGTTTGTGGGAATCGGACTACAGAAATCATTGATACGGCTTGACTGTAGAACCGGCGAGATGAGGTACATAGACCTTGATATAGGTCCGTGGTCAGTTGTGGCGGTGCCAGAGGGAAACAACGGAAAGGGAGCGATTGTTGTGTCTACTTATTCCGATTCCAGAATAGGTGTCGCGATAAGAATTCTGGACACAGACGGAAATGTGCTCAAAAAAAGCAATGTTTCTTACCAGAACATAGATTTGTGGGGAACAAGCGGCATTCATTATGAGAACGGAGAATATTATCTGACTGCCACCAAAGACGGTTATTTCACAAAAGAAGAATCCGAAGGTTTTAAACTGATAAAAGTTTCTGATGAGAATGAGAACTATGTCTCCGACATAGCGACCAAAAAATTATTTAATGAGAGTTTTATCAAAGACAATTTCGGAAGAGATGTGCAAAAGTATACCTGCGGAGCGACATTGGATGAACGGTATTCTGGGGCAATGAAGTTTATGGAAATCTGTATCAGGGATGAAGATTATGCCAGCGAAAACGGAACTGGAAAATTTATCCGTTTTCTCTATAAAGTGAATTCCCTTGAAAACTTTAGCATTGAATACACAGGCATAAAATATGATGCTGATGATGCACGCACTTTTTTAAATGAATATGAGTATGGTGACTACATTTTTATAACTGGGCGGATATTGCATAAAAGACCGATTGATGATTTTAATGGGCTAGAGACAGGTCTTTATCCTAAGAACGGCGGCGGGCAGATAAAACGAGTACCTATGCCTGAAGGAAATCAGGTCTACTGCGACCGCCGTGAGGACTGCGCCTATTTCTCGAAAGATGTATATACAGATTCATACGTCAACTCTAAAATTCAGTGGGACAGGTCTAAAAAGCCTGCAATCTACAAGCTGGACTACAAGACACAGAAAGTCTACGAGTACGACGCAGACGGAAACGAAACTGTCCTTGAATGGATTGTGGATTAGTCAGAAAGTTGCCGCAATAGAAAAAGAATAAGACTATCGAAAAATCGTCAGATTTAAAAGGGACTGTCTAATAAAGAATAAAATGACCGCTATGTTCTGAACTTATTAGACAGTCCGCTCCAATCCGTGTGACATTTTTTTCTTTCGATTTGAAGCCGTGAATCTTTTCGGAAAATAATTGTTCACAGAACTTCAATTCGATATACTTTCCGTTATAGGAAGACAAATTATGGAAAAGAAAATTGTGAACAATTACGGAAGCTTTGACATTGTTTTTGTCAAAGGGAAAAATTCCACTCTCTGGTCTGACAGCGGAAGAAAATATATCGACTTTATCGCCGGAATCGGAGTGAACTCTCTTGGACACGGAAACAGAAAACTTGTAAATGCGGTTTCTGTCCAGGCGAAAAAGCAGATTCATATCTCGAATTACTATCTTTCTGATGTAGGCTTGGAGTTTTCAGAACGGCTTTTAAAGGAAACAGGATTTTCAGGAGGATATTTCGGAAATTCCGGGGCGGAGGCGAACGAGGCCGCGATAAAGCTTGCGCGTAAATACGGCTATCTGAACGGCGGCGACAAGCGCAAGACAATCGTGACTCTTGAGTCTTCTTTCCACGGAAGAACTTTGGCGACTTTGGCTGCGACAGGGCAGGAGAAATTTCATCCTGAATGTTTTTCGCCTTATCCTTCGGGATTCAAGACAATCAGGGCGAACGACTTTGACGTTCTGGAAAACGCGTTCGATGAGACTACAGCGGCTCTTTTCATCGAATGTGTACAGGGCGAAGGCGGAGTGAACATAATCGATTCGGAATGGGCGAAAGCCGCCGCGTCCGCCGCAAGAAAAGCCGGCGCTCTTGTCATGGCTGATGAAGTCCAGACAGGAATGGGACGGACTGGAGCTCTTCTTGCAAGCGACGTGCTTGGAATAAATCCTGAGGTTGTCACTCTTGCGAAAGGAATCGCAGGCGGAATTCCTATGGGAGCGTGCCTTTTCCGCGGAAAGGCGGACGGAATATTCAAGGACGGCGACCATCAGTCTACTTTTGCCGGAAATCCTTTGGCCTCTGCGGCAGGACTTGCTGTTCTGGACGAGCTTTCTTCGGAAGGATTTCTGAAGAGCGTTTCTGAAAAAGGCGAGTATATCAGAAGCCGTATAAAAGGCTGGAACATTCCGTTTGTGAAAGATGTACGCGGAAAAGGGCTTATGATAGGAACTCAGCTTGATTCTTCCGTGAATCCGTTTGACGTGAAAGTCTCCTGCCTTGAAAACGGACTTTGCGTCGCGACTTCAGGAAGCGATGTCGTCAGGTTTCTTCCGCCGCTTACAATTTCTGAAAAAGAGATTGACGAAGGTCTTTCTATTTTCAAGGATGTGCTTGAAAAATTTGTGGCGCAGAAATATGTTGTAAAATAATAAATGTCCATTATAATTGCATTGAGGAGGAATATTTTATGAAAAGAACATTAATCATTAAAAAAATGTCCGCTTTTTTTGCCGCTCTGGTTTTCGCCTGCTTTTCTGTCTGGGCTCAGGAAGCTTCAGGGCTTGGAGAGAACAGTCTGGCTGAATCTGCGGCTGAACCGGTTTTGTCTTCAGTTCCTGAAAACGAGGCTTCATCCGGCTCCGGTTCGGGAACTCCTGTTTCCGGAAAATCTGATTCTGAAAAGAAAGAGGTAAATGTAGCAGGAACAGCAGGATTCAATTTCACCTGGCTGGGATTCGCATTCAAAGGCTCTGTCGAGATAAACGAGCTTGAAATCGGACTTGAGATTCCGCTTGCGGCAAGATCATATTCTGAGTCAAGCGAGGATATTTCCCTGAACGCTTTCGGCTTAGGCTTTTCGCCTTTTATCGGCTGGGTTGACAAGCCTAAGCGTTCCGGCTGGCAGAACAGAATCGGCGGAATGTATTCATATTACCTTCCGGGCTACATCAACGCTTCAAGTTTAAACGGTATGAATTTTGCCGGCTCAGGACTCCACATGGCGAGCATGTATTACAACGGAACAATAAAATTCAACAGGACAATCGGACTTGAGATTGTAACAAGGCTTCCGTTCGTGATTGCTTCCAGCGGCGGATTCATAACAGCGTTCGATACCACTTACGGCTGGGCCTGCTGGGTCGCGATGTTTGCAAGCACAGGAGTCGGGCTTAAGTTCGAGTTCTGATATAATCCACGCGCCAAGAGAATGCGGCTGTGTTTGGGGCTGTCTAAAAAGAATAAAACTTGGTGGTTGAGGCTCTCGAAACCACCATTATACAGATTTCGACAGGCTCAATGACCGCTACGTTCTAAACTTATTAGACAGCCCCGTCAATATTTTCATTGCAATGCACACCGCGTGAATCAAAAACGGATTTTCGCGGGAATGTAAATAATTTTTTTATCTGCACAATAAAACTAGACATTCGGGTTAATTAGATGTCCAGTTTCAGAATCATATGGAAAGTTCCTTTGTTTTCCCTGTAATGAAGCCGGAACTGGCATCCAAGCTTTATTTTCGCCGCCGACGAGAATTTTCCGACTGACGGCGAAAGCTCTGTCTCGACTGTGAAGTAAAAATAGTCTTTTATCTCGGAATCCCTGAAAGTCATGTAAAGCGCCTGAAAATCGCGGATGTCAGGGTCTTTTGTCCTCAGAGTGTCGTATTTCAGGCTGAAATCGTAGCCTGCTTTAAGTCCGATTCTTTTTGCAAATATGTTTGCCAAAGGAATTCCCTTCTGGGCCTCGTAGCCTGCAAGAAGAACCTCCGCGTAGGATTCAAGGGCTGTTCCGTTTTCCGAAAACCAGTTTGCGTAAAGCGACAGCGGCATCGAAATCACCCAGTTTTCAAGGGAGAAGACAGGAATTATATACGGAATGGAAAATCCGAACTCGTATGAATATGAAAGAAGAAGAGACCTGTTCTGGTTTTCGTCTTTAAGCCTTTTCTGATGGTCGTAGACAGAAATGAACGAAATGCTTGTGTCTATCCCGAGCCTTTCAAAGCCGCTCTGTCCGTGCTGTCTTAAATTTGAATAGTTTGCTGTGAATTTCAGGCTGAATGTGTTGTACGCGTCTTTGATTTTCGGCCAGCCTGAAAGCTCTGTTACAGTTCCGTTCTCATAGTCAAGATAAGTCGTCGAGGCATCCCACAAGCCTCGTATTCTGAAAGAAAGAGTATTGTGCGGAAGGAAAAGACTTGAGTTCCATTTTGTCTCGACAAGAGCCTGGACATTGTATTGTCCGCTGTCCGTGAAATGCCAGAGTCCGCCGACTGCAAGGTCAAAAGGAAAAACCGATGTGTTTGTCGTGGCGGAGACTGTGTATCCGTCTTTGAGCGTGAAAGTCTCCTGCGTTGTGTCGATGAAGCCTGCGCAGGCGGAAAAGACGTTTGTGATGTTTTCAAGAGGATCTGTGTTCGTGATGTAAGTCGCTCCAAGCCCGGGAGAAAATTCCGCGGCTTCTATGTCAAGCCTTGAAATCGGGAACATCGGAACCAGAAGACCCCGCGTTGAATATTTAAGGACATTGTATTTTGAAATTCTGCGTTCTCCTAAAAATCCGTCCTCCGCTTTATTGTCCGCTTTTTCCCATTCATTGTTTTCAGGTTTGGGAATCTGGACAGGATTTTTTCCAGGCGCGAACCGGATTTCTTTAAGCAGACAGAACCTCAGCTCCTCGCGGTTTGTCTTGCGGCTTGAAAAATAAAGCTTTCTGTCTCCGTGTTCGTCTTTTGCTGAAAGAACCGAGCCGCATATTCCGCCTGAAAAATCATCTTCCTGGATTTCAGCCTGAATCCGCGTTTTCCGCTTGTTGTTTTTGAGTTCAGTCCTGTTTTCGGCTTCAGCCGTGTTTGCCTGTCCGCTTTCGTCTTCTGTCCTGGTTTCTGTTTCATATATTATTTTCAGGCTTCCGCGTTTCAGGCTTCCGTACGGATTTTCTTCCGCGAATGTGAACGAGACTGTCCCGTCGTCCTCGTTCTTGAAATTCCTTGCCTTGTACGGAAGATGGAAAAAGCTTTCTGTTCCGTAGAAAAAGTCTGAAAGCTCAAGCACGCATTTTTCTCCGCAATAATAGACAAGAAGAAGTTTTCCTGTTCCCGCGTCCAGGACCGCTTCCGGCTTTGCAAGCGGCGGAAGTTTTTTTGAATAGAAGGCGGTTTTGTGCTCTTCAAAGTCAAGCGGAAAAATCTCGAGCGTCGCCTCCATTCCGTCTTCTGCGTTCTTTGAGAATCCTGCGACCGCTTTTCTGTCGACTGAATAGTCAAAGACAGTTCCGCATCTGATTCTGTATGTCTGGCTCAAAAACTTTTTTGTCTCTGTGTCAAAGATTTTTGTCTCGTTTTTTGAAAGCGAGCGGTTTGATTTTGCGGAAGTGTAGGAAAGCGAAAGGTATTTTTTGTCTTCGGAAAGAGAAAGCCCTGTGATTTCTGTCGCGCTGAAAAGCTTCTTTTTTGTGCTCCGGCTTTTCCCAGGATTCAGAATGTCTTCAGTCTCTGTCAATTCTCTTACCTGCGAATGCGGCTTGTCGTAGTAGATTATGCAGTCTTTCCTTCCGGATTTTAAATCCGTTTTTCCGGCGAGCATAAAACTGTAGAGGCTTCCTTCATCGTCTTGAAAAACCTTATCTCCTTTTTCTTTTTTCTCCGCGGAAGGAATCTCTTCGGTGAAGTCGTTCCAGATTTCTTTCACTGGTTTTCCGTAGACTTTTTTGAATATTCCCTGCGTGATTTTGAAGAAATGGACTTTTCCCGACTCCTCGTAGAACTCCCTGAATTTATCAAAGCCGAACCTCTGCTGAAGATATGCCGCGAACGCGCTTGAGGCGATTTTTGATATTTCCTTGTCGTGTATATCTCTTCCGCCCGAGACATCCTGCCATGAAGGGAATTTTCCTTCGGCTTTTGCCTGTGAAAGGACTGAAAGCGAAAATCCGTCATTTAAGATTCCGCCGGCCTTGCTTCCGTTTCCGTTTTCTGTTCTGTAGGCTTCCAGATTCACCGCTCCTTCAAGAAAGCCTGACGGAATGTTCAGAATCGCCGCAGGCTGAAGAGCATCGAATCCTGTGATGCTGTGGACAGCCTCCCAGAGCTTTGAGCGTTTTGAAGAAATCACCGCCTCGCAGACTTTCTCGCGGAAGCTTTCAAGAAGAATGTTTTCCCTGTATGAGCTTTCTTTTTCAAAAGGGGAAGCGTAGACTGTGATTCTGTTGTAAGGGCTAGGCGTGTATTCGACGCGCATTGTGTCGGAGTCAAGGCTTACAGCGACAGGAATTCGGAATGTTTTCTGAAGGGCGACAGATTCCGCGGCCTTTTCAAAGAAAGAGTCCGCGTTTTCTGAAAGATAAGATACTGTCTTTTCCGCTTCCGAAGGAAATATGAAATCAAAGTATTCTGTCGGAAGGACTTTCACGCTCCGCGGGCGGTTGTAGATGTTCGCGCCTAGATAAAACCTGAGCGCGAATATAAAAACAAGCGTGCCAAAAAGTCTTCTCCGTCTCATTTTTTGCCTTCGGATCTGCTTTCTTTTACCAGGATTTTCAGGGATTTTTATTCCTGAAAATCCTGGTAAATCATGGTCCCGATTCCTCGGTCGCTGAACATTTCGATTAAAAGCGAGTGGGGAACGCGTCCGTCGATTATGTGTGTCCGAGGAACTCCGCCTTCAAGGGCTTCAAGGCAGCAGTCGACTTTAGGAATCATTCCGCCTGCGATTACGCCTGTCGCTTTCATCGAGCCGATTGCTGTTCTTTCAATCCGTTTTATGAGGCTTTCCGGGTTTTCAATGTTTCTAAGGATTCCCGGAACATTTGTGAGCTGGACAAACTTTTCGGCTTTAAGGGCGACCGCGATTTTTGCCGCGGCTGTGTCGGCGTTTATGTTGTAGCGCGCGTTGTCGCCTTCTTCGCCTAAAGCGACTGTCGAGACTACAGGAATGAATCCTTCCTCAAGAAGTGAAAAAAGAATCTCAGGATGGACTTCTGTCACATCACCTGTGAATCCCAGGTCCTTTTCTGTTTTCTTCGCGCGCAAAAGCCCCGAGTCCACGCCTGAAAGCCCGACCGCTTTTCCGCCGTTCTGAAGCAGAAGCCCTACAATCTCTTTGTTCAGTTTTCCTGTAAGAACCATCTGCACGATTTCCATTGTCTCTTCGTCTGTGTACCTTAATCCGTCGACGAACCGGGATTCTTTTCCGACGCGGTTCAGCATATTGTTTATCTCAGGACCGCCGCCGTGGACAAGGACGACTTTTATTCCGATTGTGTTCAGAAGAACTATGTCCTCCATGACGTGTTTTTTCAAATCTTCGTTCAGCATCGCGTTTCCGCCGTATTTCACGACGACGATTTTTCCGCACCACTGCTTGAAGTAGGGAAGCGATTCAACAAGGACGTTCGACCATTGCTCGATGTCCAAAGATGTGTTTTCGTTTTTCATAAAAAGGTCTCCAAAAAATCTCGGATGCCGAGTTTTATCAAGTGCTAAGTTCTGTAGTCTCCGTTGATTTTCACATAGTCGTAGGTCAGGTCGCAGCCCCATGCTTTTCCGCTTTCTTTTCCGTCCTTGCACTGGACAAGAATTTCAACTGCCTCGCGGCTCATGATTTTCTTCGCTTTGTCCTTGTCGAAGTTTTCTGGAGTTCCGTCTTTATAGACAAGAACGCTTTCTTCTCCGTGGACATCAAAATCCTCGTAGTCTTCAAAATAGCGTTTCGCGTTCCCCTTGCTTGTAAACCAGATGCTTGTTTTTTCAGGCGAGAACTCGATTCCGCTGTAGCCCATCGCGCATAAGAATCTTCCGAAGTTCGCGTCGCTTCCGAACATCGCGGCTTTTACAAGAGATGACGAGATGACTTCTTTTGCAAGCGACCTTGCGTCTTCTTTTGTCGCGGCTCCGTTCACAGTGCACTGGACAAGACGCGTCGCTCCTTCTCCGTCCGCCGCGATTTTCATCGCCATAATCCTGTTTATTTTGTTCAGCGCGGAAAGGAAAATCCTGTAGTCGCCGTTCTCTTCTGTGATTTCCCTGTTTCCTGCCATTCCGTTCGCAAGAAGGACAAGAGTGTCGTTTGTCGAAGTGTCGCCGTCAACTGAAACGCAGTTGTATGTCTCTTTCACTGATTCCCTGAGAGCCTTTTCAGCCATTTCAGGGCTGATTTTCACATCTGTCGTGATGAACGAGAGCATTGTCCCGAGGTTTATGTGGATCATTCCGCTTCCCTTGCACATTGTTCCCATCCGGCATTTTTTTCCGTCCAGAGTGAACTCGACAGCGCATTCCTTGTATTTTGTGTCTGTCGTCATGATTGCGCATCTTGCTTCCTCGTGGCCTTTTTTTGAAAGTCCGTCTTTAAGCTCGCCGATTTTCGCCTCGATTTTTTCCACAGGAAACTGGCTTCCGATTACGCCTGTCGAGCAGACAATCACATCTTCAGGATTTATTGAAAGAGCGTCCGCGGCAAGTTCCGCCATTTTACGCGCGGCAGCCGCTCCTTTTTCTCCTGTGCAGCAGTTCGCGTTTCCTGAGTTTGCGATCACCGCCTGGATTTTTCCGTTTCTGATGTTCCGCATGGAAAGCTTTACAGGTTCTGCCTTTACCCTGTTCCGGGTGAAAACGCCTGCCGCCGAGCAGGGAACTTGTGAATAAATCAGGGCGGTGTCGTTTGTCTTTCTGTTTTCTTTTATGCGGCAAAGGATTCCGTTCGCAGTGAAACCTTCCGCCGCAGTCACTCCGCCTTCAATGAATTTAATTTCAGACTGCATATTCATACGCTCCAATGGATGTTTATCTGATTATAATGAATTCGGCGTGGAATTTACAATTGAATCGTGTTATATCATAGTGCCGAAGCTGTCCGTTCCATCACGATTCCGTATTCCGAGTCCGGAAAAGCCTTCCTGATTTTCCGGGTTTCCTTGAATCCTGATTTTCTGTAGATGTGCCTTGCGCCTTCCCAGGTTTCGTTCACAAGAAGAACTTCTTTTTCTATTTCAATGTTTTTTTCTGAGCGGAGTTTTTCTTTTATGAACAAAAGAGCCTCGTTGAAAAGCCTTGTCCCGTTTCCTTTTCCGCGGATTTCGGGAAGAAGCGCGAAGCTTGAGATGTAGATTGTTTTTCCGTTTTCCGAATGGAGATTTTTTATGCTGTGTCCGACAGAAAAGCTTTCTTCTTCCGGAATCGCTTTCCAGAGCTCTGTTGAAAAATATCCCTGGATTTTTCCGCTCTGTTTTTTCCCTGAATCATCTTCTTCGCGGAAAATGACAAAGCCTTCAGGGAAAATCCTGATTCTCTCTTCAAAGATTTTCCTGTCCTCGCGTATGTTCTCTGAAAAAGACTCGTTCTCGATTTTCATTATCTCTTCGATGTCTGAAGCTTCAGCGTTTTTAAGGACAATCATTTTTCTTCTCCGTGTTTCAGGGTTTTATGCGTGTTCTTCTATGCTTTTTGCCGGACGATTTTTTCGTTTGTTCAAGTCCGGTGGGGTTTTTCCGCTTTTATCTGAGTTTTTCCAGAAGCGCGGAAAGCCCTTCCTCTAGGTCCTGGTAAGTCTTTTCAAAGTCGCCTGTGTACCAAGGGTCGGCTATGTCGCGGTCTTTTCCTGCGAACGAAAGAAGAAGCCTGACTTTGTTTTCAGGGTCTTTGTCCCAGAATTTCTGCATACGGAAAAGGTTTCCTATGTCCATTCCAATCAGAAGGTCGAATTTTCCGTAATCTTCTTTTGTGATTTTCCGCGCGCTCCGCCTTGTGAAAGGAACATTTTTTCTTCTGAGCGTTTCCTTTGCCGCAGGATACATATCGTTTCCTTCCTCTTCCGCGCTTGTTCCTGCGGATTCAGCCAGAAAGTTTTCTGAAAGCCCCGCGTCCTCCGCCATTTTCTTGAACATGAACTCCGCCATCGGAGAGCGGCAGATGTTTCCAAGACATACAAAAAGAATTTTCTTCATATCCATGACCTTTTTATTCGTTCTGATTTATTCATTCTGTTTTTTTACTGTTTTTTGAGCCCGCCGAAAACTTGTTCCACTTTACGGCAGAAAGGCCCGATGTCCGCTTTCAGCGTTTTTAGGAAATCGTTGTCCTCCAGTTTTCCGATTACGGCTTCAAGCTCTTCCTTTGAGTCGTAGACCATCGTCCTGTAATAGTCAGTGTAATCTTTCTCGCGCGATTTGTACGACGATGTGTAGGACGCTTCAGCAAGGCTGACAACATCTTTGACGGCATTGTCAATCTGCGCGGAAGAGAAGTCCTCCAGTTTTTTTGAATACATCCTTTCGATGATAAAGACTGAATAGCGCGCCTTGTAGTCCGCGTAGTTTTCCTGGCACTGGTTGTAAAAATCGTGGACCTTGTCCCAGTCGTCGATTTCGCCTGACTTTATTTTTCCGACAAGAAGCGAAAGGCATTCTTCAGGAATAATCTGTCCGCCGACGTTCCGCCATTTTGTGTAAAGAGGAATTTTCTTTATTTTGTCTTTGACTGTCTCTTTTGTGATTTCATGAAGAGAATGTTTTTCCGCGAATTCAAGAAGGCTTTCCGCGATGAAATACTTGAGCACTTTCCTGTAGATTTTGTACGCGCGGCCGGCTTTATGAATCTGGGCTCCGTATTTTTTCTGGCTGTTCGGGTCAAACAAGGTCGGAACTTTTTCAGGCTCGGAGTGAAGAAAATCTTTTGCCTGAAGAAGAAGGGATTCTTTGCTGTCCGCCTTTTCAAAGCGTTCACGGTCAAGGCTTTCAAGCCGTTCCGAAGTGAGCGTTATTATTCTGTCCACGGCGAAGATTATTTCCTGCACTGTGTCAGGCGCGATCGGGTCTGTCTCTATGTTCTGGACTTTTATATGTCTTCTGTCTCGCGATTTGAACTTGTACTTGTTTCTTACAACCGCGAATGTGTTGTACATGAACCACCAGGCAGGAACAATCGTTACAGGAGAGAACGCGTCGCATGAAGGCGCGACAAGCGAGAAAGGATAGGAGATGTCAAGCTCATGCTGGTAGTTTCCTTTGCTTGCAAGGACAAAAGATGAAAAACGCGAGCTGTGCTTGAAGTTTGTGCATAGCCCCGGCCAGAATCCGCGCCCCGCGATTATTTCTCCGTCAGGGCTTCTGGAGTTGTGGTTGCTTCCGATTGTCGCTCCTGCCGCGATGTTTGACTGTCCTAAAACGGTTGTCGAAATCAGGAAAGATGAGTTGTGGTGCTGCTCGTGGAACGGAAAAATCAGGTTGTTCAGAAGCTCGCAGCACGAGACTGTCGAGTTGTCGCCCAGGACCGAGTTCAAAAGCCTTGCTCCGTATTTAAGCTGGCAGTTTTTTCCGATTACAAAACGCACTGCGACAGACTGATAGAAAATCCTTGAGCCGCTTCCGACAATTCCGTTCACAAGCTCGACGCCTTCCCCGATCTGGCTTACCTCGTCCGGGCTTGAGAAAATCGTGACATTCTTGATTTTGAACGCGCCTTTTATGTATGCGTTTCCGCCGATTTTCGCGTCTTTTATGAGCGTCGTGTTTTTTATGACCGCCTCATCGTCCACTGTTCCGAAAGTTCCGAGGGAAGATGAAAAATCCTTTTCAGTCATTTCTTTCAGTTTTTCAAGAAGAGCCTTGTCCGCGCGGAAGCGCGACCAGATGTAAGCGTCGGCAGGAATCATCTTTTCAAAGGGAAGAATTTCCCGTCCGCCGTTCTCGTTTCCGACCGCGATTGTGATTCTGTTTTTTTCAGGCTCTCCTTCCTTCAGGATTCCGTTCCCGAATTTTGAATGGTTTGTGCAGCTCATCTCCTGGATGTTGAAGAGCATCACGCGGTCGCCTGTGCGGTAGTTTTCAAGGTAAGAGACGTTCGCTATCGCGTTGTCGTTTCCTGTGACAACGTTCCTGACCCTTGAGTTTGTGATTCCTGTCTTAAGCTCAAGGTCGTGGTATTTAAGATACGCAGGCCAGAGACGGCCCAGAATCACAAAGCCTGAAAAGTGCGAGCCTTTTATAAGAGTCGGGTCAAAGCCGATTCTGTCGTCATCGACATAAAAATTGCTCCAGGTCCCGTCGTCGGAAGAGTTCAGGTTGTCTTCAAGGACAGAAATTTCCGCCGGAGTAAGATGGCGTTTTCCTTCAAGAAGTTCTGCGGGAATCTGTATATCGGACAAGTTTTTTTCAATAAAAGAAAGTGTAGACATTGCAGGAATTATAAAGCATAAGAAGCCTGATGTCATCTGATGAATTACGAATCTGTAGAAACGTTGTGATTTTGAATTTATACGCTATAAACGGAAAATTTATAGCGTATAAATTTAAAATTTATAGACTGTAATCAAGAAATTTAATTTTCGTGATAAAATATTTCTATGACACAAACGGAACAGCAAAAAAGTGCAAAATTATTTGCAGAAAACTGGGCGAACAAAGGCGATGAAAAGCAGGAAACTTCAAGATATTGGATTGGACTTCTTCAAAACGTGCTAGGAGTTAGAGATGCACCTTCATACATCGAATTTGAAAAGAAAGTAAAAAGGATAGAAAGCCACACGGATTCGGAATTGCTGGACAATTCCAATGCAAAAAACGAGAATACCAGTAAAACAGAAAATGTTTCGAATCCGCGTGGCAATTTTCTGCAATGCACAATAGAACAGGCTAAAAAAATCGAACAAACAGCGAAGGCAATTCTTGACGCGCGTGAAAAATATCCTGACTCATCGCTTGCAGACTTGTACGACGAAACGCTGATGCCGCCCGATCTCCGCAAGGCCCACGAATCAAACGACAAAGCGGTTATGCAGGCGTACGTTTTCGACGCGAAGATGACAGAGGCGGAGATTGTGGCGGAATTATTTAAGATGTATGAAAGATTGTCTGGGCAAGCCCGATAATGGCACAATTTGAGTTATTTAATATGTATGGGACGCTGACGAAAAGTCAGTGGAAATGTTATATAATGAAACTCAAGGAGGCGACTTATGACAGCATTGAAAGGATATGTGAGTGGCGGCACGATTGTCGCGGAAGATGCAGTTCCGGATTCTTATGACGGAAATGATGTTATCATTACAATACTTGACACATCGCGAAAAAATAAAAAGCGTATTTCGAAAAAATACACGGATGATGATGTGAAAGCCGCATTTGGAATGTGGAAAAGCCATTCTGATTCAGAAAATGTGGAAGAATATGTGCGAAATCTTCGCAGAGGACGGCATTTTGATATTTGATGCCGATGTTTTGATTTGGTTTTTTCACGGCAACACTGATGCGCAGCAAAAAGTCCTTGCCGAAGCTCCTTTTAAGATTTCCGCAATCACATATATGGAACTTGTGCAGGGAATGAAAAACAAACAAGAAGTTTCCGCTCTTAAGAAATTTTTGAATAATAGACTTGTTGATAACTTCGTCATCAACAAGTCGACGAGTTTAAAATCGCTGAAATAGCGCGATTTTAAACATCGCACTTCAAAGTAACCTGTTCTGAAACTGAAGTTTCCGAACAGGTCTAATCTTGATGTTGAGATAATTCAGATTGACAGTATGATTTCGACAAAAGCGATTGCTTGTGTTGAAAATTTCTATGCTGAGCAGCTCAATGGAAATGGGCGACGCTCTGATTGCGGCTACCTGTTTGAAATACGAGGAGATTCTTTGCATCGCAAATGACAAGCATTATAGGTTATTCCAGATTTGAATCTTGATATATTCCGTCCATAAATATGGCTGCTCTGTATATTCATCACACGGATGCTGAGCCTCTGCTTGTCGTTTGCCTGTGAATTGAGGTCGCAGACATTTATCTTCATTTTTATGCAGTAGAATTTTCAGAGGGCATAAAGCCTTTTTGCAGGTCTCTTAACTTTCCAAAAGCCATTCCCTGATGTTTTTTCTTATGATTCCGCTTTCGTTTGAGGGCGGAAGTTCGTCCATTGTCAGAATCATTTTCGGAAAGTTGTCGCCTAGCGAAAGAAGAGATTTTAAAGGCCGGATTTCGCGTTCTTTTATCACTTCGTCTGCCATAAGATATGAGACCTGAATGTAAAGTGTTTCGTCGCTTTTTTTTGCGATAAAATCAATTTCAAGGTCGCCGTTTTTTCCAATAAAAACCTTGTATCCTCTTCTTATCAGTTCAATGCAGACGATGTTCTCTAAAATTCCGTTTATGTATGTGTCTCTGTATCCGTGAAGAAAAGTCAAAAGCCCTTGGTCTGAAAAATAGTATTTTTCCATCGTCTCAAGGATTTTTTTCCCTCGGATATCGTATCTTGGAATCTTGTAAACAGCGAACGCGTTCTGAAGATAATGAAGGTCGTTGTAGACTGTTTCAACTGAAACAGAGCGTCCGTTTGATTTCAGGAAATCAGAAATCCGTTTTGAGGAAAAAATGTTTCCGACATTGTCGGCGGCGTAAAGAATTATTTTTTCAAGAATCGCAGTGTCGCGTATTTTGTTCCGGGCGATCACATCTTTCAAAAGAACTGTTGAATAAATTCCTTCAAGATATGAATGAATCTGCTCAGGATTCTCCATCATGTCCTTTAATCCGGGAAATCCGCCGTATTCAATGAAAGTCCTGAACGCCTCTGAGGAATCAGATTTTGAATTGAAGTAAAGAAATTCTCTGTATGAAAGCGGCTGAATATGAAGCAAGATGTAACGTCCGCTTAAATATGTGGCAAGCTCTGAGGAAAGAAGGTTCGCGTTGCTTCCGGTTATGTAAATGTCAGCATCGATTGATGCGGAGGAATAAAGCGAGTTCACGGTTTTTTCCCAGGATTGCGCTTCCTGAATTTCATCAAGAAAAAGATAAATTTTTTTTCCGCCGCATTTTCCGCTTTTTTTCTTTATGAAATCATACAGATTCTCAGCATTTAAAAGTTCCTTGTTCTCAAAATCTTCAAAATTGATTATGAGAATCTGCTCTTCGGGAATTCCTGATTCTGTGATTTCTTTTGCAAACAGTGAAAGCATGAAGGATTTTCCTGAGCGTCTGATTCCCTGAAGGACTTTTATTACAGGTTTGTCTTTATAAAGCGAGATTATTTTTTTTGTTCCAAGTCTGTTTAGAGCGTTTTCTTTCATTTGTTTCCACTATAACTGAAACTTTTTGCCGAATCAAGAAAAGTTTCGGTTATGCTGGAAACTTTTTTTTCAGTCTTTTTGTTTTCTCCGGCTTTTTCTGGCTGTTTACTGAATCGGCGTGAGTTTTCTGTAGCCGTATGGTTCAAGCGGCTCGACTTGTTTTTGTTCCGCTTAAGGATATAAAATGTTCCCGATGTGTAAAAAATTATTCCTTTTTGTTCTTTGCGCTTTTTTTCTGCCTGTTTTTGCCCAGGATGTGAAGCACAATCCATGGAGCCTTATAATCTACAGGAGCGAAAACGATTCTTCCCTGAACAATATCCGCTGCTGGCTTAAAATCGAGGACGAGGACGGAAACGACGCGTTCGGGACAAAGGTCAAGGCTTGTTACGAATGGGTTTCTGTTCCGGGGCGGCTGAACTCGTACAGGAAATCTGTCTATCTTTCAGGCGGAATGGCGGCACATCTGAACCTGAAAAAAGGAAAATACAGGATTTCTGTTTATACGCCCGCGTCTGAGCTTTTGTATTTTTCAGGAGAAGCAAAAAGCGGATGGAACAGCAATGTCTTTTTATACGACACTGAAAATCCCGCGAAAGCGATTTTTGTCTATCCTGCGGCGAACGAGAACGGCTTTTACAAAGGCGAATGGATTGTAAGCGGAAAAGCGCCCGAATGGTTCAGGTTCACAAAGCCCAAGAATGTCCGGCGATAAACTGCCTTGACAGTTCATGTTGCGCATAACACATACGCATATCAGCGTAATTGTTAAATCTCCGGTTTTTCTTTAATATAGTCCGGTATGTCTACAATCAGAAAAATTACCGGCGGAATGGAGGCGAAATACTGGATTCATACGGCTCTTGCTCCGTTCGCTATGATAGGAGAGGTTGTCTTTGAGACTCTGATTCCTATGATGATGGTCAGGCTTATAGACATCGGAATCACGAACCGGGATTTTTCCTACATTCTTAAAATCGGGCTTGTGATATGCGCGATGTCGCTTGTCTCTCTCGGCTGCGGCGCTCTTGGGGCAAGATGCGGCGCGGTCGGCTCTCAGGGCTTTTCAAGAAATCTCAGGCGAAAGCTTTTTTCCAAGGTCCAGGGTTTTTCTTTTTCCAATGTCGACAGTTTTTCAACCGCTTCCCTTGTGACGCGTCTTACAACTGATGTGACAAACGCGCAGAATGTTTTCCGCCAGCTGATTCAGTTCAGTTTCCGCGCGCCTTTCATGCTTGTCGCAGGAACTCTGATGGCTTTCCGCCTGAACACTCAGCTTGCCCTGGTTTTTCTTGTCGCGATTCCTGTTCTTGCCCTGGTTGTCGCTTATCTTTCTGTCAAGGCTTATCCGCGTTTTTCTTTGATGCTTGAAAAGTACGATGCGCTGAACACGATTGTCCAGGAAAACCTGATAGGAATCCGCGCTGTAAAGGCTTTTGTCAGGCGCGACTACGAGAATTTGAAATTCGACAGAAGCGCGGACGATGTGAGGAAAACCCACGAGAACGCCGAGAAACTTGTCATCAGGAATCTTCCTGTCATGCAGCTTGTCATGTACTCTACCACAGTCGCGGTTTTCTGGTTCGGAGGAAGAATGGTCGTGTTCGGAAAAATGACGAGCGGCGAGCTTATAAGTTTTCTTGCCTACGTGACCCAGATTCTGACTTCGCTTATGATGGTCGGAATGATTTTCATAACTTTTGTGCTTTCACGCGCCTCGGTCAGAAGAATCGTCGAGGTTCTTGACGAGGAAGAGGACATCAGAAATCCTTCTGAAAATTCTGTTTCCGCTTCTGATTCTTCGGATTTTGTGAAAGACGGCTCAATCGACTTTGAGAATGTCTCTTTCTCTTATATAAAAGGCTCGAAAAATTATGTCCTTGAGGATATAAACATTCATATCGATTCTGGAAAAACAGTCGGAATAATAGGCGGAACCGGCTCTTCAAAGTCAACGCTTGTTTCGCTGATTCCGCGCCTTTACGATGTCTCGGAAGGCTCTGTTAAAGTCGGCGGCCTTGATGTCAGGAGATGGAATCTGGTTTCGCTCAGGAACTCTGTCGGCATGGTCCTTCAGAAGAATGTTCTTTTTTCCGGCACGATAAAGGAAAATCTCCGCTGGGGAAAAAAGGACGCCGCAGATTCCGAGATGATTGAAGCGTGCAGGGCAAGCGACGCAGACTCGTTTATTCAGTCCTTTCCTGAAGGCTACGACACATTTCTTCGCCAGGGCGGAGTGAATTTAAGCGGCGGACAGAAACAGAGGCTCTGCATAGCGCGCGCTCTTCTTAAAAATCCTAAAATCCTGATTCTTGACGACTCGACAAGCGCGGTTGACACGGCGACTGAAAAACGGATTCAGGACGCGCTTAAAAATCTTTTCCCGGAAACGACAAAAATCATAATCGCCCAAAGGATTTCTTCTGTTAAGGACGCGGACATGATAATCGTTATGGACAACGGAAAAATAAACGGAGCCGGAACTCACGAAGAGCTTTTGAAGGCAAACAGGATTTACCAGGAAGTGAACGCTTCCCAGGAGACAGGCGGAGATGCCGACATTGCTTGATGATTCTGAATTAGGAAACAGGAAGCTCGAAATAGGAATTTAGGAAGATTATGCCACCAGTAAAGACAAGCGGATACGCAAAGCCTAAGAACACAAAAAAAACTCTTCTCCGCATTTTGAAGTATATGGGAAAATTCAAGTCTCTCTGGATTCTGATATTTTTCTGCCTTCTGGTTTCAAGCGGCGCGTCAATCGCGGGAAGCTACATGATAAAGCCTGTCCTGAACAATTATATAATTCCGCTCATCGGAAGCAAAAGCCCGGATTTTGTTCCGTTCCTGAAGCTTCTTCTTGGAATCGCTTTGCTTTATGTCTCCGGCTCGTTCTGCTCATGGCTTTCAAGCCGGCTTCAGCTAAAAATCGTCACGACGCTTCTTTACAATATCCGCGTTGACCTTTTCAAAAAGCTTGAGACTCTTCCGATAAAATACTACGACTCGCATCCGCACGGCGACATCATGAGCCGTTTCACAAACGACACTGACACAATGCGCGAGATGCTTAGCCAGGCTTTGCCTCAGCTTCTTTCGTCCTCGCTGACTATAACCGGAATTCTTGCGATGATGATTGTCCTGAGCCCTTTGCTCACTCTGGCTGTCATTGTTTCAATCAGCCTTATGATGATTCTTGCGGGAAAAGTCGGAAAACGCAGCTCAGCGGGTTTCAAGGCGCAGCAGAAAGAACTGGGGCTTGCAAACGGCTACATCGAAGAGCTTATCGAAGGGCAGAGGGTTGTGAAAGTGTTCTGCCACGAGAACGAAACGATAGAAAAGTTCTCCTTGCTGAACGACAATCTCTGCAAGGCTGGAATCGAGGCGAACACATTCGGAACAATCTTAGGCCCGGTGATGGGAAACCTTGGTCACGTCCAGTACGCGCTTGTCGCTGTTCTCGGCGGACTTCTTGT
Organism: uncultured Treponema sp.; assembly: GCA_964606655.1. Taxonomy (GTDB): domain Bacteria; phylum Spirochaetota; class Spirochaetia; order Treponematales; family Treponemataceae; genus Treponema_D. Next base: position 5,001 of record CAZSHF010000010.1, on the reverse strand, counting down.
CATAACAGGAAGAATGGATTTAGGGACAATCGCGGCTTTTCTCCAGTACACAAGGAATTTCAGCCAGCCTGTGAACATGATAAGCCAGCTTTTCAGCTCGATTCTGAACGCGCTTGCAGGAGCGGAACGGATTTTTGACACAATCGACGAGGAGAGCGAGGCTGACAACGGAAGAGTTTCTCTTGTGAACGCCTACGCGCTTCACAAGGATTCGGACGATGTTCTTGTCCAGTCGTTCGCGTACACAGGAGAATGGGCGTGGAAAGATTCGGCGGACAATTCTCTTTCTCTTTTGAAAGGCGAGGTCGTGTTCGACAATGTAAGCTTCGGCTACAGGCCGGACAAGGAAGTTCTTCACAATATTTCGATAAACGCCAGGGCAGGAAGCAAAATCGCCCTTGTCGGCTCAACAGGTTCCGGAAAGACGACAGTGATAAATCTTCTCACGCGTTTCTACGATGTTCCCGAGGAAAAAGGATGCATTTACTGCGACGGGCTTCCGATAAATTCGATAAAGAAAGACGATTTGCGCCGTTCTTTAGGAATGGTTCTTCAGGACACTCATCTTTTTTCAGGAACTGTCCTTGAGAACATAAAATTCGGAAACCTTGAGGCTAGCAGAAAACAGGTTCTGGACGCGGCGAAACTCGCGAACGCGGACAATTTCATCTGCCATCTTGAAAACGGATACGACACATTCATTTCGGGCGACGGAGCGAACCTGAGCCAGGGACAGAGGCAGCTTCTTGCGATCGCGCGCGCGGCTGTAGCGAATCCTCCTGTCCTGGTTCTTGACGAGGCGACAAGCTCAATCGACACAAGGACAGAATCCCTGATTCAGGAAGGAATGGACAAGCTTATGAAAGGAAGGACGACTTTTGTAATCGCGCACAGGCTTTCCACAGTCAGGAACGCGGACGAGATTCTTGTTTTTGAAAAAGGAAACATAATCGAGAGGGGAAACCACGACGCGCTTATGGAAAAGAAAGGCCGTTACTATCAGCTTTACACAGGAAACAAAATCGGCGACTGAGACACCGGCATGGCAGAACGAATACTTGGCGAAACAATAGAAGAATTTCTCGTTTATATCGATACTGTAAGGCTTTTGAGCGGAAACACGGTTCTGGGATATAAGAACGACCTTAAGATTGTCGAGGAATATCTCGGGCCTGAGATTCCTTTGTCCAGTGTCGGAACAGAAGACTTGAATTTCTGCATAGCGAATCTTTCGACGCAGGGAAAATCCGCGGCGACTGTGAACCGTTTTATCGCGGCGGTGAGGACCTTTTTCTTTTATTCAAGGAAATTCGGCTACATTGAAAAAAATCCCGCGCTTGAAATCAGGACAGTGAAGATTCCGCGCTATGTTCCTGCGTTTCTTACGCGGAGCGAAATCGACAGGCTTTGCAAAGAGCCTGAAATAAATGAGCTTTTGTGGGAAACGAGGGACAAGGCGATTTTCGAGTCGTTTTATTCAACAGGCTGCCGTGTAAGCGAGCTTGTTTCCCTTAAGGTTTCCGATTTTGACTATTCAAGGCATTCCGCGGTCATAAGGGGAAAAGGCGAGAAAGACAGGCGGGTCTATTTTGAAAAGGATGCGCAGGACGCGATTTCAATTTATCTCTCCGACAGGAAAAAGCGCTTTAAAAAAGACGGTATTGAAGACAATTCGCCTTATCTTTTTGTGAACCAGAAAGGCGGGCATCTTACAGCCGGCGGAGTGCGTTATATCCTTGGAAAATACACAGGAAAGGACGGACTGAACCGTCATATTTCTCCGCACGCTTTGCGCCACACTTTCGCGACGATTATGCTTGCAGGCGGAGCGGATATCCGCGTTGTCCAGAAATTTCTGGGACATTCAAGCATTTCGACAACACAGCGGTACACGCATCTTACGACAAGGCAGCTGATTGACATATACAAAAGATGCCATCCGCATTCATAATTATGAATTACAGGTTGTAATGCGGAAGTCTATGTATGTGATTTATGTTGAAGTCGCGGATTTTCTTCACTATATTTAAATCTGATGATTTTTGAACGTTTTATGAGGTGAAAATATGTCATTGCAAAAAATCAAAAGCACTACGATTCTCTGCGTCAGGCGCAACGGAAAAGTCGCCATGGCAGGAGACGGACAGGCGACGCTCGGCGAGACAGTCTGCAAGGGAAATTCAAGAAAGGTGAGAAAAATATTCGACGGAAAGATACTTACAGGCTTTGCAGGAAGCGTCGCGGATGCTTTCACTCTTCTTGACAGGTTTGAGTCAAAGCTTAAAGAGTATAACGGCGACCTTATGCGCGCGGCTGTCGAGCTTGCGAAGGCTTGGAGGACAGACAGAAGCCTTCAGAAGCTTGAGGCGATGATTCTTGTCGCTGACAAGGACACGACGCTTTTGATAAGCGGAGACGGAAATGTGATCGAGCCTGAAAAAGACGCGATCGCGATAGGCTCTGGCGGAAATTTCGCTTACTCCGCGGCTCTTGCATATCTTGACGCTTCAGATTTGAGCGCGAAAGAAATCGCGGAAAAAAGCCTTCATATCGCTGGCGGAATCTGCATCTACACAAACGAGAACATAACAATAGAAGAGCTGTAGAAGGCTTTTCAGGAGCCTGAAGATGGCTTCAGGGCAGTTAACCGGCTATTGAAAAGCGTGTCTTGCACGCGTCTGCACGGAACTAAAAAATCAGACATTAGGAAAAACTGAATATGGAAAACATGGATTTACCTACACTTGAAAACAAAGTCGACCTTACACCTAAACAGATTGTCGAAAAGCTGGACGAGTATATAATCGGACAGGAGACTGCAAAAAAAGCGGTCGCAGTCGCATTGCGCAACCGCGTCCGCCGTCTCAAGCTTCCTGACGAGATACGCGATGAAGTCGCTCCGAAAAACATTCTCATGATAGGACCTACGGGTTCGGGAAAGACAGAAATCGCCCGCCGCCTTGCAAAGCTCTGCAACGCTCCGTTTTTGAAAGTCGAGGCGACAAAATATACGGAAGTCGGATATGTCGGACGCGATGTCGAGTCTATGGTGAGGGACCTTATGATGGTCGGATACAAAGATGTGAAATCCGAAATGGAAGAGCAGCTCAGGGAAAAATCGGCAGGAATCGTCGAGGAAAAGCTTCTTGACCTTCTTCTTCCTGGAACTGAAAAGAAAAAGAAAAGCCAGCCAAAACCCGAGATAAATCCGTCTGTAATCATGCTTGCCGATTCACAAGGCTCGCAGGCGGATTCTGATTCCGCTTCTTCCCCGGCGGAAGATTCATCAGAAAAATCATCTTCCGAAACTTCCTCTGAAAACTCGACGCGTGAAAAATTCAGGAAAATGCTCCGCGAAGGAAAACTTGACGAGCGCGAGGTCGAAGTCACAGTAAGAAACCAGGGCGGTCTTCCGAATATGGAGATAATCGCGGGCGGCTCTCTGGACGACCTTCAGTCAAGCATGCAGAGCATCGCGGGAATTCTGACAGGCGGAGGACGCGCGAAACGGCGGAATGTTTCAATAAAAGAGGCGCGGAAAATTCTCACAGAAGAAACTCTGGACAACATGGTCGACAACGACAAAGTCATCGACATCGCGAAAAACCGAGTTGAGAATTCGGGAATCATTTTCATCGACGAGATTGACAAAATCGCTGTCCACGGAGAAAGCCACGGACAGGATGTGAGCCGCGAAGGTGTCCAGCGCGACATTCTTCCGATTGTCGAAGGCTCGAACGTGAGCACAAAGTTTGGAGTTGTGAACACGACGCACATTCTGTTTATCGGAGCCGGAGCGTTCAGCGTGGCAAGCCCGAGCGACCTTATTCCTGAGCTTCAGGGACGTTTTCCTCTTCGCGTCGAGCTTGAAAGCCTGAACAAGAACGATTTCAAGAGAATCCTTAAAGAGCCGAAAAACAGCCTTGTCATGCAGTACACATCGCTTCTTGAGACTGAAGGCGTTCTGCTTGACATAACGGAAGACGCGATTGACAGGATGAGCGAAGTCGCCGAGACAGTGAACAGCCAGGCGGAAAACATCGGGGCGCGCCGGCTTCACACGATTATGGAAAAAGTCCTCTCCGACATAAACTTTGAGGCGGACGAACATTCAGGCGAGACAATCGCGATTGATTCTTCTTATGTGGACGAAAGGCTTAAAGACGTTGTCCACGATGTCGATGTCTCAAGATACATTCTTTAAGGGGATTTCAATGCTAGAGGAACTAAAAGCACCGATTTCGGAGCTTGGAAAAGATATTGACGAGGTTTTCAGCCGTCTTGACACAGATTCAGTCGAGAAGAAAATAAAAGAGAAAATGGCTCTGGCCGAAAACCCTGATTTCTGGAACGACCACGAGAAGGCCGAGAAAGTTATGTCTCAGGTCAGGAAGCTTAAAAACAGGATCGAGCCGTGGAAGGAGCTTAAAGCGCAGTTTTCTGATATTGAGGCGATGTATGAGCTTGCCTCGGAAAGCCAGGAGGCTTCCGACGAGGAAGAGCTTGAAAAAATGCTTTCCGACGGAAGAAAAAAATTCGACGAGCTCAATATCCTGAACCTTTTGAGCGGGGAAGTTGACGATTCTTCCGCGTTCATCACAATACATTCGGGCGCGGGCGGAACAGAAGCTGAGGACTGGGCGAGCATGCTCAGCAGAATGTACACGCGCTGGGCGGAAAGGCACGAATACAAAATCGAAGTTGTGGATATTCTTGAAGCGGAAGGCGGAATAAAATCTGTGACAATGCAGATTGACGGAGATTATGTCTACGGCCATCTGAAAGGCGAGGCCGGAATCCACAGGCTTGTGCGCATTTCTCCCTTTGACGCGAACGCAAGGCGGCACACATCTTTCGCGAGCGTGTTTGTCTTTCCGGTTCTTGACGATTCAATCGAGGTTGAAATCCGTCCTGAAGATTTAAGGATAGACACTTACAGGGCGGGAGGAAAAGGCGGACAGCACGTGAACAAGACAGATTCCGCTGTAAGGTTCACACACA
>CAZSHF010000009.1:0-52592 GCA_964606655.1 uncultured Treponema sp. | reverse complement strand
CATTTTTTTCCTTTCCCTTATGTCGTATTCTTTCTTTTACATCGCGCAAAAGTTTGGAATTTTCCGCAGATTTTTGCGATGCATCGTGACTTTTCAATAAAAAAGCCTGCGCCACCACGATGAATGGCAACAGGCTTTTTCTTTTAAAACTTAAACTACTTTCTAAGTCCAAGTTCTTTAATAAATGCACGGTAACCTTCAAGATCTGTGCGTTCATAGTATTTCAGCATCTTTCGTCGCTGTCCTACCACTTTCAAAAGCGCCCGTTTCGCGCCTGAGTCTTTAGGAAAACGTTTTGAATGTTCTGTAAGCTGCTTGATTCTTTCAGTAAGAAGAGCAATCTGAACCTTAACATTTCCTGTGTCTCCTTCTTTCGCTCCGTATTTAGACACGATAGAAGAAGTTGTTTCTTTTGCGAGTGCCATCTGACATACTCCTTGCAAAGCCGTTTATGGCTTCAAAAATAAAATTCGTTTCATCCGCGGAATCTTTGCCGGTCGTTCCTGGAGTTTGCAAGAGGAAAAATCCCAAAGATTCCGTAACCGAAACTTGAATCATTTTATTGAAATGCAAAGCATTAATCAATAACGTCATTCTTTTTCAAGGACAAGACTTCCTTCCTCATCTGAATAGATTCCGTAGAAAACTCCGTTCTCGCAGCGTGACAAATCAAAAGCGACACGGCCTGCGAAGCCAGCGAACAAAAGCGCGAACGGATTTTTTGCGGTCCTCGCGATTTTATAAAGGTCTTTCTGGATATTCTCGTCTTTTGTTCCGTAAAGAAGGCATCTTGAGTTTTCAATGTAATACGGATAAAGATAAGTGCCTTTTCTTTTCCTGAAAAACCTCTTCTTCTCGATAATCTTTTCAGAGCTTTTCACAAGATAAGGAAAATAATATCGCCTTGAAAGAATTTCCGCCTTCACAAATTCCATTGAAAGATAAAAGCCTTGCCACGACCTTTCAATCACAGCGATTTCGTTTCCTCCTGTGTCAAGAACCGCGATTCTCGCGCTCACAGTCTCGCCGACTTCGCTTTCAGAAGAGCCGTAGACCATGATTCTTGCAATCTGGAAAGCAGGACTTGGAACTCTTCCGCCCGCTGTAAAGCATCCTGCAAAGAGGACAACAAAAAAAATGAACGCGACAAGGACGAACGAGAAAACCAGATTGAAGAGGACAAGACTTGCCCTGTACTTCAGATTGTTATTTTCCTGCAATCTCAAGGAACTCATCTTCTGTTATTACCGGAACTCCGAATTTTTTCGCCTTAAGATTCTTTGACGAACCGCTTTCAGTGTCGTTTGTGACAAGATAACTCAGATCCTTTGTGACAGAAGACTTGCAGGTTCCGCCTTTTTCTTTGACAAGCGATTCCGCGTCCGCCCTTTTCATCGCGCGGAGCTCGCCTGTAAAGCAGAAGGAAAGACCTTGAAGGCTTCCGCCTGAGGCTTCTTTTATGTGGATATAGTTTTCTGAAAGGAAAATCATCTCTTCCCTGTTTTCTTTAAAACCCTTCACGCAAGATTCAGCCATTTTCTCCGCGAAGCCGTAGACAGACTCGATGTCCTTCTGGCTCAATGAAAGAAGCTTTTCAAGCGTATTGAATCCTGACTGGACAAGCTTTTCGCACATTGTCTCTCCAAGGCTTTCAATGTCAAATCCTGCGACAAATGAAGAAAGGGAAAGATTCCTGTGGCTCTGGATTGAGGAAAGAACTTTCGCGGCTCCAAGCGACTTCTTTTCCTTGGAAAGGCTTTCCTCGTTCAGGAAAAACGGAGCAAGCTCTTCCTCTGTCAGCGTGTATAAATCAGAAATCGATTTAACCCGTCCGGATTTAAAAAGATTAAGAAGAAGCGTTTCTCCAAGGTCGCGGATATCGGCGGACTGGACCCATTTTTCAAGCTGGTGGAGAACACGCTTGGGGCAGGTTTTCTCTGGACAGAAAAGCCTTGAGCCGTCATCGACAAGCGGGGTTCCGCAGGTCTCGCACTCAGAAGGAAAGACAATTTCGCTTTCAGACTCAGGATTTTCGTGCGCAGCGTTCTCGATTTTAGGAATTATTTCTCCGCGCTTTACGACAACAACCTTGCATCCGATTTTCACGCCGAGCTTTCGCATCGTGTCCGGATTTGAAAGGCTCGCGCGCTGGACTTTTGTTCCGTTCAGCTCGACCTCGTCAAAAATCGCGACAGGAGTGTAAGTCGCTCCGTTCTGGCTCCATTCAACATCCCGCAAAACGCTTGTCGCCTCCTCAAGACTGAATTTGAATGCTATCTGCCTGTCAGGACGGGCGCGGCTTGCATCCTCAAGGTTTATTTTCCGTTCTTTTATCACAAGACCGTCGATGTCGTAGTCAAGATTTTTCCGTATATCCATGACATAGGCGCGGTAATCAACCACTTCTTCAGGAGAGCCGCATATCTTGAGAGGAACTGTGAAAAATCCGCATTCCGAAAGCCACGCGATTTTCTCCTCCTCGTCGGAGAACGGATTTTCTCCCTCTGTTGAAAGCGCGTCGTAGACAATCAGAGCAAGGTTTTCCGAGCCTTCGCCGTCTTTCCTTTTCATAAGCCCGTTCGCGGCGTTCCTGCAGTTCGCCTTGTCTGAATAAAGCGTCTCGTGGACTTTGTGCGTCATTATGACTTCGCCGCGTATTCCGCCTGTGAAATAAATATCTTTTCCGTCCTTTGAAAGAGAAGAAATCACGCCTTTCATCTTTTTCGCGTTTGAGGTTATCACATCGCCTACGCTTCCGTCTCCGCGGGTCACGGCTCTGATGAGTTTTCCTTTTTCATACTGAAGCTCAAGAGACGCGCCGTCCATCTTGTATTCGACAAGATATTCTGAATAAGAATGGTTTTTCGCCCAGGAAAGAAACTGTTCAGGATCCGCGGCTTTCTCCTGGCTTCCCATCGGCATAACATGGAATGCCTTTTCAAAATTGCCTGAATCCGCGCCGATTCTTTTAAGGACAGGGCTTTCAGGAGAAAGGCTTTTAAGCTCGTCCCAGAGCGAATCAAACTCCGCGTCCGGAATCTCGCCTTCGCCGTTGTAGTAAGACTTCTGGTAACGGACAATAAGTTTTTCAAGTTCCTTGATTCTCAAAAGATTCTCGTTATCTTTCTGGACTTCATCGATATCAAACAAATCGCTCATACAAAACCCCGCGTATCAAATCTTTTTCCGGCTCACAGACCAGTCTTCTCAAAATAAAGCTCTTTTATCTCGCGGTCGGCGTCAAGCCCTTTTCTTTCAAATTTTGTCTCAGGCCGCCAGCCGATTCCTTCCGCGAAAGTCCTGAACCTGTTTCTGATTCCGTCTGTGTTCTCAAGCTCTTCAAGGGCGAAATCCGCGTATTCTCTCCAGTCAGTGACAAAATAAATATATCCGCCCGCGCAGAGTTTTCTTGAGAACAGATCTGTGTTAGGCCTTTTCACCATCCGCCGCTTGTGGTGCTTTTTTTTCTGCCAAGGGTCTGGAAAGAAGATGTGGAATCCGTTCACGCTTCCGTCGCCTATCATATTGTCAAGGACTTCAAGCGCGTCATGCTCGATTATGTAAAGGTTTTTAAGGTCGCGGCTTCTTATTTCTCCCAGAAGACGGCCGACGCCCGGAGTGTGGACTTCGATTCCGATGTAATTGATGTCGGGATTCTTTTCAGCGATTTCCGCAGTCGCTTTTCCCATTCCGAAGCCGATTTCAATCACGACAGGATTTGTGTTCCCGAAGACATCAATCAGATTAAGCTTTTCGTTTTTAAACGGAATGCACCAGACAGGGGAAAGCTCCTCGTAGTCGCGTTCCTGGGCCTGCGTCATCCGTCCTTTTCTGAGGACATAAGTCTTTATTCCGCGTCTGTAGCCTGGACTTTCCAAAATCCCTGCGTCCGAACTTTTTTCCTGCATATTTTTTCCTTTGATGAATCATTCCTTAAGAGGATTCCGCATTTTCCGCCGTTTTTCTAAAGACAGGCGGAAGAAGGCAGATTGAGTTTTCTGAAAAAAGGACAAGAACCCTTCTTATGCTTTCCGCATCTTCAAAAGACGAGAAAATATCTTCGTCGCTCTTCCAGGAATCCTTTCTCCCGTCAAAATAAATCAAAGTCCTGTTCCTGTCGTAGGCCGCAATCTTTTCATTGGATTTTCCAGAAAGATTATTCTCCGCCTCGTCCGAAGTCATGGAAAGAATGTCTTTGTCGTACATGACTGTGACAATGACATCAGAAATCCTTTCCTCCGCGTCAAAATACCGAACATCGTAGATTCCAAGCGGAAGAGGAACATTTTCAGGGCAGACGAAATCCGTGTATCCTGTCCATTTTCTTTTGTCTTCTGAAAACACAAGCGGATTTTCGCAGCTCCATTCGTAAGACGATTCCCTGGACGATACAAGAATTCTTGAGACACGCCTGACATCGCTTGAAGCCTCGACAAAAACAGAAAGCCTTTGCGACGGAAGGCTTTCCGTGTCCTTGAAATCAAAAACCACATATCCTGTCCCCGAAATCATTTTCGGCTCTGAATCCGAGCATGAAACAAAAAAAGAAAAGAGAGACACAAGAATAAAAAGAAGTGAAATTTTTTTCTCCGGCGGAAATTTTTCTTTCATGCTAGAAATTGAAAATCAGGTTTATGACGGTAAGGTCGCTTGCGGAGAACTGGTTTACAAGAGACTCGAACTTGACATTGACTTTCTTGCACGCGTCGTCAAGATAAGAAAGATAGTAAAGACCGAGGTCAGTTCCTTCCTGTCCGTCAGGAAGCTCGCGGTAAAAATCGATAAGCGTACGCTTTTTTGTGTCCGCCGCCATCTTTGTCTCGATATCGTCTTTGACTTCCTGGAAGTCATCGTTCTTGTTGTAAAGGGTAATCTGAAGACGGCCCTGCTTTCCGATTGATGTCGAGCCGCCGCCGAGTTTCCACTGGACAGAAACCAGGACGTGCTTTTTCTGGAGCTCCTTCACGATTTTCGCCCTGGTCTCAGGGTCAAGAAGAAGAGAGTTCACATCATCGACAGTCGGGAACATATTTTTCGCCTCTTTCCTGATATTAGAGTTCTCGCTGTTCAGGGCAAGCTCCATGACCATCACAGAAATGTATTCCGCGACCTTGGATTTTTCCATGTAAGCCGAAAGAAGATTTCTTATCGCGATAATCATATCCTGAAATCCGTCGGACTTGTTGAAAAGAGTGATTATGTACCAGTTCATAAGGCTCATCCGGTTCATGAATTTCTCGGACATAAGCATATAAATGTTTTTTTCCTCGATTGAGTAATCCTTGTTCGCGCGGATTTCCTGCCAGATCGGCTCAAGGATTTCTTTTCTTGTCTGGTTTATCACATCGTCTTTGTTCAGAAGAAGAATTCTAAGCTGCTTTTCGCTCATTTTAGTGCGCTCGTCGATAAGACGCGCAGGATTTTTTCTGTTGTAGCTTCTTACACATTCGCACTGGATAATCGCGTTGTAAATGTCCCTGTCAAACTGCTTGTAAAGAAGCGAGTACACGATGATTTTTGAAAGGTCCATGACTTCCTGCCGTGAAGAGACAAATTCAGGCATTGAAATTTCGATTTTTGAAATATAATCCAGAAGAAGCATGCTCTGGATTGACTGAGGAGAAAATTTAACCATCGAAATACCATATTCATCAACATTGTCAGCCAGCCGGAACCGCATAAGACGCTTTTTATGGCTGAAAAAATTGGATGCTCCATTTTCGGTCAAAATAACTTTCAATGGCAGCTCAAGCATTAGTTTTTTGCCGGACGCAGACATTACCTAAAAACTCCTCAAAGTGAACACAATTATAACCGATGTTCAATCTATTTGCAATGAACACGGATTCTATTATAATCCTCTTGATGAAGAAAAACAGCACAAATCACAAAATATTCTGTCTCATTCTCTGTTTTTCTTTCCAGACATTCCTGCACGCTGTTTCTCCAGGATTTGAAAAATGTTCCGCGCTTTTCGGTTCGCTTTCAGAATCAGATGTTTCCCTCTCCGCGCAAAACCTCGTGTTCAACGAAAACGGAAGAATGCCTTTTAATATAATCGGCACATTTTCTGCAAATTCAGAAAAAATGTCAAAGGAAACAGGGAAAAACCGCACTGGTCTTGAAGAGCTTTACATTGTCCTGAATGCCGAGGATTTTTCAGGAAGACCGGCTCTTGTGAAAAACCTTTGCGGGAAAATAAAGGACGCGGAAAAAAGCTTTGATGTTTCGCTTGTGTTCACTTACGGAGACCGTTTTTCAGATTCAAATCCGGGATCAATAACAGGGACAGAACACTTTGTGTCAAACATCGCTGAAACTCAAGGACGCGCCGCGGTCGTTCTTGCTTTGTCCTCGGAAAACTCGATTATCCCGGGCGGAAAAAAGAATGTCTCGCCATCTTATCTTGTGAAGGCTGCGGCGGATTCTTTTTTCCAGAACGGAACCGATTATTCTGTGAAGGCAGGGCTTTTAGGATTCCTTTACAGGCTTGGCTTCCTTGAGACAGACGAGAAGACGGATTTTTTCTTTGATGCGGAGATTCCTTCTGTCGCGGTGAATTTTTTTTCCGGCGGAAAAAATCCTGACGAAAATATCACAGGCACAGCTGAATCAGACAAAGCGGAAAACCTTGAAAAGCTTCCCGGATTCCTTGAAAGCCTGATTGAGAACATAGAAAAAAACGGAAACATAAAAAACGACATCCACTCAAACCATATCGTCGCGGGAAACAGGATTTTTTCGACAAGCGAGACATTCACAGTAATTCTTTTTCTCCTGTTTGTCTTTCTAAGCCTTTTTGTCCTGTGCGGATTTTCGTTCGCGGAAAAAAAGACAGGCGAAAAGCTCACAAAAGATGTGGCGAAGCTCTGGTATGTGATTCCGCTTTCGGTGCTCACGACTTTGGCCGCCCTCTTCGCCTCGCAGCTTCTGGCGGAAGGGCTTGAGAAAATTTTCCGCTTCAATGTCTATCTGAAAATCGCCGTGAAATTTGTCATCGGCTTTATTTTAAGCTCGTTCGCATTCTTCATAACCTTAAAGACTCAAGGAGTCCTTTTCTTCAAGGCTTATTCTTTTCTTCTCACGGTATGCGGAATCCTGAACCTTGTCTTCTTCACAGCGATTGACATCTCGCTTTTCTATCTTTTCGCCCTTGAATACGCGCTGATTTTCATAACAAGGCCTGAAAAGCGCACAGCGACGCTTTCGACAAGTTTTTTCATTCTTCTTCTGCCCTTCGTTCCGTACGCGGTCCAGATAATAAAATTCACAGAGGCAGGTTCAATCCAGACGCTTTCCTCAAGCCCGCTTCTCGTGAACCTTGTGATAACCCTGATTCTTCTTCCGTTCGAGATAATGTGGCTGAGAATTCTTGTCCGCCTGAACCAGAAATGGAGCAAGGCAAGCGGCTCGGCAAGACGTTTTTACATACAGAACACAGTCTGGATTTCGCTTGCCTTCGCGCTCTGCATCGCAGTTGTCCTCGCCGCAGAATCGTTTATCCCTGAAAGATACAAAAAACAGGAAAGAGAGGCAAAAACAGTCTTTACAGGAGAAAGAGATTTCATCGAGATCCATTGCGAGGACATGGCCTTCTTCGGGGAAAACGCAAGGATTGTGACAGTAAGGACAAAAGAGCCTTGCGAGACTTTGACTGTGAGGATTGTTCCTGAAAAAAGCGGAGACGGAAACCTTGAAAGCCTGAACCCTGTCCTTTATTCTGACAACGATTATGTCCACGACAAGATTTCATCGGCGGATTATTTCAGGATTCCTGTCTTTCCGCCTGAAGAGATGACTTTCAGATACATCGCGAACCCGAATCTTGACTCGGTTGTAAAAGTGAGCGCATCAAAGCCTGAAAACGGAAGCGAAATTCCGGGCGAAAAGCCTTACATTTATTACGAGAACGAGCTTCACTTAAAGGCGAAAAGCCGATAGCAAGAAACGAAAGCAGGAACTGGAAAAACGCATAAAGAAAAAACAGAAGCCGGAATTTTAAATACAAGGAAAGGCGGAAGATGGAAATCAAGGAAACAGAAAGCCCGAAAGAAATTCAGGATAAAATTTATCTTCACATCGACATGGACGCTTTTTTCGCCTCAGTCGAGCAGCGCGACCATCCTGAATGGAAAGGAAAGCCTGTGATTGTAGGCGGACTTCCGGATGAAAGGCGGAGCGTTGTCTCGACAGCAAGCTACGAGGCGCGGACATTCGGAGTTCATTCCGCTATGCCGACAGCAAAGGCTTATGAGCTTTGCCCGCACGGAATCTACACTCACGGAAACATGAAGCACTACGCTGAAATTTCAGGCGAAATCATGAAAATCCTTGAGCAGTACACTCCTGACGTGGACCAGATTTCAATCGACGAGGCGTCTCTTGACATAACAGGAACCCAGATGCTTTTCGGTCCGCCGGACGCGCTCGCCCTGAAAATCCAGAAAGAGATTTTTGAAAAGACAAGACTTACAGTCTCGTGCGGACTTGCCTCGACAAAATATCTTGCAAAGCTCGCGTCCGAAGTGAAAAAGCCGAACGGTTTCTTTCAGATTCCGAAAGGAAAGGAAGAGGAATTCATGCTGAGCCTTCCGCTTAAGAAAGTCTGGGGAATCGGAAACAAGACGCTTGAGAAGATGAACCGCTCGGGATTCTTCACGACGCGCGACATACACGAAAAGCCTGTCGAGGTCCTGAAAATGGTTTTCGGGGAAGCTACGGGAACATTCCTTTACAACGCTGTCCGCGGAAAAGAAACAGAGAACGAGGATAAAATCCAGAGCCATTCAATTTCAAACGAGACGACTTTTCCGTTCGACATAACAGACATATACACGGCAGAAACCGCGATTCTAGAGCTTTCATCCTGCGTGATGTTCAGGCTTCTCAAAGAGAAAAAGCACAGCCGCACTGTCTTTGTGAAAATCAGATACGAGGATTTCTCGACGCTCACCGCGCAGGAGACTTCCGCGGATTATATAACTTCAAGCGATATGCTTTTTGAGAGGGCGAAAAACCTTTTTGAAAAAAAATACATTCCGGGAAAAGGAATCAGGCTTCTTGGCGTCGGTCTTCAGAATGTCGGGGAAAAGCCTGAGGCGTTGCAGGGAACGCTTTTCGATTTCGGGGAGAAAAAAAAGATTGCTGTGGAGAACGCGATTCTTGAATTTTCGGAAAAGCATCCTGAAACGAAAATCCAGAAAGCGCGCCTTTTTTCAAAAAATCATTCCAGCGGAGAAAAATAGCCTGCTTCATCGCGTCCGCTTCTGTTCATAAGATAAGCCTCTACCTCGACAGGAAGAAAGTTCTCCCCGAAGTTCGTTGAAAGCGCAGAGACATAAGAGAACGAATAGTTTCCCTGGGGAATGTCTATCAAATCCTCGATGACAGAACCCAAGCCTTCCTCTCGGAAAACATAATAGGATTTTCCCTTTGTGTTCCCGGAAATATACTCGATTTCAGGGCTTTGTCCGTCCCTGTTCAGACAAATCAGGGCAAGCGAGACAGAATTGTTGTTCATATACGCCGCTGTCTCGGAAAGGCTGTACCTTTCAAAGCTTCGGCTGCTTGTCTTTCCGTTCGTTATGAACACGACAGCGCGTTTTTTTCCGGCGTTCACAAGGTCGTTCACAGCAAGGCGGAAAGCAAGGTCCAGAGGAACGGCGGAAGATTTTTTTGTCTTAAGTCCCTGCACACTGAAATTTCTCGCGGCCTCAGGATTTCCAGTAAACTCCAGGGCAGGAACAGAGCCTGCAGAAACAATCTTCAAAGATCCTCTTCCGTTCATCCCTTCTGCGACAGAACGCACTGCTGAATCAACAAGGCTGTCTGTCATTTCAGTGTCGCCCTCAAGCCCTCTGTCGATTATGACTGTGACATCGCAGAAATCGTTTTCAGAAGAAGCGCCTAAAAACCTTAGCCTGTTCACAGGCCGCCTGTCCTCTGTTATATAGAAATTGTTCTCCTTAAGCCCGACGATGGAATCCCTTTTCCGGCTTTCAACTTTCACATCTATCACAACTTCAGGAAAATTGCGCGCGTCGACTTTCTCAACCTGAACAAAAAGCCCTCCGACAAGCTCCTGCATCTTCGCCATCACATAGACTTCGTTCGCGGAAAAGTCTGTGACAAGGACATTTCCGTTCACATCAGGGACAGCGGAAGTTATCCTTGAAGGAGCGTTTCCTGTGTTCATGTTCTCGAAAATCTCGCCTGTCCTTGTGTCGACAGAAATGACTTTGTTCGAGTCAGAAACGACAAGAGCATTGTTCCAGACTTTCACAGATTCAGGACGGCGGAAAGTTCCTTCCCTCACAAGATTCCGTATAAAGTTTCCCGCAAGGTCAAACTCGTATATGCAGCCTTTCACATCGTCAGCGACATACAAAGATTCTCCTATCACTGCGATTCCTGTAGGCCCTTTAAGCCCCGGAAAATTTCCTGAAGCCTGGGAATGGGAAGAAGAGCCGAAAACGAAAAGGCCGTTTCCGTCCCTGTCGAAAACCGAGACGCGCCTGTTCCCGTAGTCAGAGACATAGATATTTCCCCTTGAATCCTCCGCCGCAAACTGAGGGCCGACAAGATTTCCCACGCCTCTTCCCTTTGAGCCTATGTGCTTTTCAAAGCGTCCCCGTCTGTCCAGAAGCGAAAGCCTGTTTCCGAGAGTCTCTGTCACAAGAAGTTTTCCGTTTGATAGGCGGACAAGGTCCATCGGATGGTCAAATCCGTTCAAAGGCCCTGTGATTCTGTTTATCACAGTTCCGTTCAGATTGAAAAGAAGAAGCTGGTTTGAACCGTAAGCCAAAAGCCAGAAAGTCCCGTCATTGTTAGGAAGAACAGAGACAGGATTGGAAAAAATCAGATTTCCGTTGTAAGTTCCCGGATAAGAGCCTGCCTCAGTGTACACAGACTCGATTCCGTCGTCGTCAAAGGAAAAACGCCTCTCCTTCACTATTTCAATCCTGTTGTTCAGAAGAAGTCCGCCGTATCCGTTTGAATAGGCGCGTTCCCATTCTTCCAGAGCGATTCCTTCAAGCCCTGAATAATAATAGGCTTTCCCCATCCATTCGAGAATCCTGTTGTCGTCGGGAGTGTAAGAAAGGGCCTTCTCAAACTGAAGGACAGCCTCGTTGTATGTTCCCCGGTAAAAGGCCTGGACGCCGCGCCGGAATTCCTGGTAAGCGAATCCCTCGTCCGCAGTCCTTATGTCCTTTGTGACCGAAAGCTCGTCAAGATAAAGGTCCGACTGAGAAAAAACATAAAGACCTGAAAAAAACAGGCACAAGGCCGGAAGCAGAAATGTTTTCATGAATTTCATTGATGTCCGCCTTCGCTCTTCAAGGCTTTTATATGCTCGAAAATTTCAGGGTTCTGGCCGTCAATGCTTTCCGCCTGCTCAAGATATTTTTTCGCGTCATTGAAAAGCCCCAGCTTGTAATAGACAAATCCCAAGGAATCAAGGCAGGCCGCGGAATTCGGGGAAAAGTCGACCGCCTTCTTGCAGAACGAAAGAGCCCTTCCCAGATCTTTTTCCTGGCAGGCAAGAATATATCCCATTCCGTTCAGGGCGGTTATGTTGTCAGGGTCGATGCCCAGCGATTTCTGGTAAAGCTCTTCGCAGGTTTCAGTTTCCTTCTGTTCCCAGGCGATGAACGCCATTGCGGCGTAAACTTCGGCGGATTTATATCCTTTGTCCGCAAGCTTTGAAAGCTCGAAATTCGCAAGCCTTTTCCGTCCTGTGACAGCGTAGATGATTCCAAGAAGAAAACGGCACTGAAGAACACGCTCCTGGTTCTGGCTTGATGTCACAACCTGCTCAAGATAAAGAAGCGCGTCCTCGTAGCGTTTAAGCTTTGTGTAGCAGAGGCCAAGATAATACGCGACTTCCTCAGCGTCCGCCCCTGAATCTTTTGAAAGGGAAAGAAAAAACGCGAGGGCATCAGAATATTTTTTCTGAGCGTAAAAACCGATTCCCTTTGAAACAATATCTGTATCCGACATATTCCCACCCGCCTAATGTCAAATATGCAAAACTTTCTGTCTTTGTTCCCGATATTTTATAATGAAAAGTCAATGCCGTCTACCTTGCGCGCCCAAGGCTCAGCGTGGACACAAGAGACAGCGACATATCCCTGCGAGCAAAGCCCGACATCGGAATCCTCGGAAAAAGGATGAATCAGAGCGCCGTCCTCAAAATTCGTCACAAACTCATCGCCTTCTTTCCTGAAATCAAGCCTGTCATTGTATTTTCTGTTCGCAAGGACATGAGTAAGCCTTGCCCCTTTGTATTCAGGAAGAGAAAGAGCGTTCACATTAACGAAAGTGAAATCTTTCTCCGCGTCGGAAAGCGAAACGAGCCTTTCTATATTTTTGGCGACAAAATCCGCAAGGACATCAAAACGCTCAAGCCTTCCGCCCACAAAGTCAAGGCTCGCCGCGACTGAAGGAACTCCGTCAAGCACAGCCTCCCTCGCCGCCCCGCAGGTTCCTGAATAGATGACATCAGTCCCGAGGTTCGCGCCGTGGTTTATTCCAGAGACGACAGCATCGATTTTCACAGGAAGAAACGAGCTTTTTATTCCGACAATTGAACAGTCAGCCGGCTTTCCAGAACACGACCACACATTCTCTCGGATTTTTTTAAGCCGCAAAGGACTGAACATTGTGATTCCGTGCGAGATTGCCGAGCGGTTTCCGTCAGGGGCAATCATAAACACATTGTGTCTCCTTGAAAGAAAATCGAAAAGGACATTTATCCCTTCCGCCTTGTATCCGTCGTCGTTTGTCAGAAGAATATTCATATCTACGCCTTTAAAACCTTCGCTCCGTCTTCAGAACGCACTTCGTGGCATGACGGATGAAAGCCGAAAATATGCTCGTACTCGCCGAGCTTCTCCTTGAATTTCGGAACATCCTCCTCGCGCAGAAGCGTGTAGACGCAGCGGCCGAAACCTTTTCCTGTGATCCGTCCGCACGAAACAGGCTCGCGTATGTTCTCAAGGTTCGGCTCGATGTCTATGACTCTTTTTAAAATCCAGTCGATTTCTGGACAGGAAAGGTCATAGAAATCCCGGAGGCTTTCGTAGCTGTGGTTCACTGTCCGCGCGAACCGGCTGAAATCGTTTTTCTCAAGAGCCTTCACAGCGTCAAGGACATCGCGATGCTCTCTCATTATGCACAAAAGCCTTCTCCGTGTGTCCTCGCTTACTACAGAAAGCTCTTCGTTTATGTCCGTCACATTGTCGATATACTGCCAGCCGCCGAAAGCCCTGTCCTTGGTTTCCCTCATGTCGCCAAGAATCAGGGCATACTGAGGCTCGAACAAAGTCTGCTCGTCCCACAGGGAAACACGCGGAACCCTCAGATCGACAAGAAGCATCTTCTTGTTTTCAAAAGGAATCTCGAAATTCGTGTATGAGTTTCTGAAATGGTCTGTGACAATAAGCGAGCCTTTCTTTGAAAACAGGGCGGAATAATTGTCCGCGATATGGTTCTCCTGCTTCAGAAAAAGCCTGTTTCCTCTCTCGATCACCTGAAGAAGCTTTGGCGTCTCGCATTTTAAAGAATAAAGCTCCCTTATGCAGAGAGCGGCCGCGATTTTCATCGCGGTTGTGATTCCGAATCCTGCCGACGGAAGAGTGTCAGAATACACAGTGAAATCCGTTCCGCCGACATCAAATCCTCCTGAACTGAATCCGTAGACAATCGCTTTTATCGCGTTCGCCCACTTGTCCTCTTTCTTGAATTTCAGAGACGGGATATTGCTTCGCCTCCTGTCGTTCAGCTGGACAAAATAAAAGCGGAGCGAAGAGTCGTTCCGTTTCGACGCGGAAATATATACAGGCAGGTCCACAGCCATCGAAAGCGTCTTGTCCCTGAAAAACCAGGAATGTTCCCCGATAAGATGAAAACGACCCGGAGCTTTCGCGATCACATCAGGAGAAATCCCGTATTCTGCTTCGTGGGCTGACTTTATCTCTTCCATGGCTTATCTTCCCTTATCACAAATAACCGCGTATAATCACAGACTAGAGCAGTTATTGAGTTTTTTTTTAATATATGAAAAATATTAATTCAATGAACCGATTTTTACAAGTTTTAAATATTCTTTTTTCCGCCGCGCTTCTTGCTCTCGCGATTCCAAATATGTTTTTCCGCTTCGGCTCGCCTCTGATAGGATTCTTCGCTCTTGTTCCCTTCTACAAAGCATCATCAAAATGCAAGTCTTACCTTGAAAGCGCTCTCGTCTTCGCATCCTTCACTTTCATGACACAGCTTTTCTCAAGCTACTGGCTCGGGCTTTTCAAGGATTTCGCGTTCGTGACGCTTTTCTTCACCTGTTTCGGAACTTCGCTTGAAGGCTTCGCCGCGGGGCTTTTCTTCTACATTCCGTTCGCAAGGACTGAACGCACGAGGACTTTAAGGGAAACCGGAAGCCCTCTTTACTCGTCTTTCGTCCCGATGAGAATTCTCTGGTTTTCCGCTGTGTACACTTCCTACGAGTGGATAAAATCGTGCGGATTTTTAGGCTATCCCTGGGGAACTGTCTCGATGAGCCAGTACAGGCTCAAGGCTTTCATCCAGATTGCGGACATAACAGGAACATACGGAATAACTTTTTTATGCGTGATGTTCTCCGCTCTTTTCTGGGAAGCGTTTGTGTCCTTAAAAACCTTTCCGCAAGAAAGGAAAGGTTTTTCCAAGTCCGGGGCGGATTCATTTTCCGGCGGGAAGGCTTTTTTCCCTGAGATTTTTTCTCAAAAAGGTTTTCTTCCTCTTAAGCGGACTCTTTCAGTCTGGATTCTCCTTATGGCGGTCTCTCTCATTCACGGGACTTTCCAGCTCGCGAAAAAGCGTCCTCCTGTCAAATACCTGAACACAATAATGGTCCAGCAGAACAAAGACCCTTGGAAAACAGGAAGCGACAACGAGACAATCAGAATCTCAATGGAGCTTACAGAAAAGGCGCTTGAGGAAGCGGAAAAAAGCGGAGAAGAACCCGACCTTGTCGTCTGGAGCGAAGGATGTTTAAAGTATCCTTTTCCGCAAGCGACTTACCACTACAAGAATTACCCGAGAGAGGAATCCCTTGAGTCTTTCATAAAACGGATAAATGTTCCCTTCATACTCGGCGGCTCTTATGTGATAAACGAGTCACCTAGGCAGTCGGTGAACGCGACAATCCTTTACGACGAGGAAGGAAAATTCCGCGGATATTACGGAAAGCTTCATCTGGTTCCGTTCGCGGAAGTCGTTCCTTTCGCGGACATTCCCAAAGCCGCTTTTTTCATGAGAGAAAAGCTCGGTATTCCAACAGGCTGGCATCCCGGGCTTCAGTATGTCTTATACGACATAAAATGCCGCTATCCTGAAGAAAAACAGATTCCAGAAGTGAATGTGATTTCCCTGAAAGACAGTTACGAAGAGCAGAAGGAAAAAGAGAACGAAAGGCCTTTTGTGAAAATCTCAACTCCGATCTGCTATGACGACTCATTTCCAGATGTCTGCACGCCGCTTTCAAAAAACGGAAGCGAGATTCTTATGAACCTCACAGACAACTCCTGGTCGGGGACAGAAACCGCCGAATACCAGCATTTTGTGGTCTCCTCGTTCAGGGCAATCGAGCTGAGGACA
The DNA here is from genome assembly GCA_964606655.1 of uncultured Treponema sp. Classification (GTDB taxonomy): domain Bacteria; phylum Spirochaetota; class Spirochaetia; order Treponematales; family Treponemataceae; genus Treponema_D. The sequence goes on along the minus strand of CAZSHF010000009.1, from coordinate 36,959 downwards.
ACCCTCGCGCGCTCCACAAACTCAGGATATTCTGTGGTCGTATCTCCTGCGGGAAAAATCCTGGGCGACCTTCCTCTTTTTGAGGAGGCTTCAGGATTCTTTAAAATCCCTGTGTTCAAAAGAGAAAGCACAGTCTATTCAAGGCTTGGAAACTGGCTTCCCCACACGCTTGTGGTTTTCGCCCTGATTGAAGGAATCCTTGAATGGCTTAAAAAAGACGAGAATCCTGAAGTTCCGTCCGAAAGGAAAAAACTTAAAGCAGGAAAAACAAAGAAAAAGGAAAATAAGGCGAAATCAGGAAAAAAGAGATAGAGCGAACCACTGGCTTTCCAGGACTGGAAAAAACAGTCTTGTTTTCCGGTGTTTTGTGTTTTATATTCTAAACAAGAGGAAAAAAATGCGCTGCCCTTACTGCGGAAGTCTAGAAGACAAAGTGATTGAATCAAGAACAATGGCGAACGGAGAAAGCATCCGGCGAAGACGCGAATGCCTTTCCTGCGGCTACAGGTTCACAAGCTACGAGCGGATTGAAGAAAAGCCTTTTATGGTCGTAAAGCGCGACGGACGGAGGCAGCCCTTTGACCACGCGAAGCTTGCGAAAGGAATCGAGCGGGCGCTTGAAAAACGCTCTGTCACGACAGCCATGATTGACAATCTTGTGAACGAGATTGAAGACGACGCTATCATGAAGGGAAAATCAACCCGCGAAATATCCACAGCTGACCTTGGAGAAATCGTCCTGCAGCATCTTTACAGGCTGGACAAGGTCGCGTATATCCGATTCGCCTCTGCGTACAAGCACTTCGAGACTCTGGACGAGTTCATAACGGAAGTGAGGAACGCGGAAAGAAACGGATAGCAAAGAAAAACCAGAGTGCGAGGCGCAATAAGCAAAATGATGAACAACAAAATATCCGCGTCGTAAGCCGGTGAGAACACTTGCAAGTTTTGAGAATCAAAACTTGAGGGCGAAGCGCAATAAGCAAAATGATGAACGACAAAATACTCGCTTCGCCCCCTTGACACATTTTCCCTTCAGGTATAAACTTCCATTCATCTTATGGCGATGTAGCTCAGCTGGTAGAGCACCCGGCTCATATCCGGTAGGTCGTAGGTTCAAGCCCCACCGTCGCTAAAGCTGCCCTGCAATTTGATTGCAGGGCTTTTTGTTTTAAAGAACGAGGATTTTTTATGGAAACATTCAAAGCGCCTTTCAAAGGCCGTTCGCTTTTAAACTGGGTCGACTGGACTCCTGAAGAAATAGAGACTTTTCTTAAACTCTCCGTCCAGGTCAAATCGGAAGCGCGGCGCGGAGAAACGCACCAGCGTTTTCTGGGAAAAACAATCGCGCTCATCTTCGAGAAGCGCTCGACAAGGACAAGAAGCTCTTTCGAGACCGCATTCGGAGAGGAAGGCGGACATCCTGTCTTTATGTCGACAGATGACATTCAGCTCGGCGGAAAAGAATCGGTGAAGGACACCGCGCGTGTTTTGGGAAGAATGTTCAGCGCGATTGAATTCCGAGGATTCAAGCAAAGCCACGTCGAAGAGCTTTCAGAACATTCGGGGATTCCTGTGATAAACGGACTTACAGACGAATTCCATCCTACACAGGCGCTTGCGGACATAATGACGCTTTATGAAGAGTTCGGAAAACTCAAAGGACTGAAATGGACCTACTGCGGAGACGGAAGAAACAATGTCGCACGCTCTATGATGCTCATATCGGCGAAAATGGGAATCGATTTCGCGGTCTACAGCCCGAAAGAGCTTTTCCCTGACGATGAAATCATGAAAATCTGCGCTCCGTTCGCTAAAAAATCTAGTGCAAAAATTGAAATCAGTGATAGAATGGATGTTGTGGAAGGCGCGGACGCTCTTTACACAGATGTCTGGGTTTCTATGGGCGAGGAAGCCCTTAAAGAACAGAGGACAAGACTGCTTTCGCCTTTTCAGGTCAATTCAAGGCTTATGGAATCGACAGGAAAAGACAGCACGATTTTTCTTCACTGCCTTCCGGCTGTAAAAGGACAGGAAGTCACAGAAGAAGTCTTTGAAAGCGGAAAAAGCCGTGTATGGGACGAAGCCGAAAACCGGAAACACACTATCAAAGCTATTATGCTGGGCTTGATTTAAGACAGCCTTTCATAGGGAGTAAAAATGAAAAAGATTTTATGCGCGGTTTCATTTCTTTTTGCGGTCGCATCGACATTCGCGGTTCCGACTGCATTCAACGAAACACATGAGGAAAACTGGACCGACATGCACTACATCCAGGTTCCAATCTACAAGATTCTTGACTCAAGAGACGCTTATATCGTCATCTACGCGAAGAACAAGGTCGGAGTCGGACAGACTGTCATTCCAAAAGCATGGATAAAAGGGAATCCCGAGAATCCGAGAAAACTTAAAATCAGAAAAATCGGAAGCGGAAGGCTAAAGCCGTTCATGACAGTCGTGAAAAAAGGCGGAGAATTCCACCGCGTCATCCTTACAGTTCCGCAGAGCAGGCTTGACAGCACATGGGGCATCGTGGAATACAGAAAGCAGATTGAAGGCATCGACAAGGAGACTCTGGAAGACCTTGCTCTTTAGCGCCTTTCAGGCCAAGGCTTTTCTTGAAAGACAAAAATGAAAGACATCACAGACGAACAGCTGAAAGAGTTTCTGGACTTCATAAAAGGACACAGTTTTTTTTATGTTGCCGGACACAAAGAGCCTGACGGAGACTGCATCGCATCCTGCCTTGGGGTAAAAGCGATTCTGGAGCATTTCGGAAAGCCTTTCCAGATGCTCTCCGCAGGTCCTTTCAAAAGAACCGAAATCCAGCGGTATGAAAGCATCTTTTCAAGCGAAATGGATTTTCTTTCCGAAGACGAGAGAAAAAAAACAGGCCTTGTAATTGTCGACTGCTCCGAGCTTTCAAGGCTCGGTGAAATCGAAGGCGACCTCAAAAACCTTGACACATTCATAATCGACCATCACAAGACTTCAGGATGTCCTGAAAACGTAAAGGCGATAATCGACCCTGAGAGCCCTGCGGCCGCTCTTCTGGTCCAGATTCTGTATGAAAAAACCATAGGAGCGCCTGACAAAAACCTGGCTGAAATCCTTTTCTTCGGAATCATGACAGACACAGGATTCTTCAGGTTTCTTTCCTCAAAGGACGCATCAGTCCTTGTCCTTGTCTCCCATCTTCTTGAAGCCGGAGCGGATCCGCGGAAAACATACGACATGATAAACAGCGGAAAACCTTACAGCACACGGAAGCTTCTTGGAATACTTCTCGGAAGGGCGGAAACTTACCTCGAAGGAAAACTGATTCTCACTTACGAAACGATGGAGGACACGCGGAAATTCGGACAGGAAGGAAGGGATTCAGACCTTCTCTATTCCGCGCTTCTTTCCGTGAAAGATGTCGAGGCGGTCGCTTTTCTAAGGCAGGAGACAGAGAACACCTGCACAGCAGGATTCAGAAGCAGAGACAAAGTGGATGTGAGCGTCGTCGCATCAAAGTTCGGAGGCGGAGGACACAAGAACGCCTCGGGGCTGAGCTGCGAAGGAAGGCTGGAATCCCTGATTCCAAGCGTCGTAAAGGAATTCGCCCGAATTATCTAGTTTTTTTTTCTTAAATCGGGAAAATTTCCGCTTTTTAGAATTCCGTTTTTGAAAAAGAAATCCGTAATATTATTATAAGTTATTTCGATTACAAAAATGGAGACTAAAAATGAGAGAAACTTACTACGATGTTTTCCTTTTGCCCGAGCTTCTGGCGGAAGGAAAAATTTCGCGGAAGGACGCCTTGAATCTCATCGGGGAAGAGATGACAAGGAATCCTTTGAAATTCGGCATCACAGGCAATTCAAGGGAAATAATCAGCGACCTTTATTTTGCAATCCGAAAGAAAGGATATTTCCTTTTCGACCATTACTGCAGCAGTTTCGGCTCGTTCAGGACTTATCTATGCTCCTTTATACGCTTCCAGATAAAGACGATAAAAAGGGAGAACGCGCGGCTCTACAGGAACAGCAAAACCTACAGCCATGTAGAGGCGACAGAATACGAGAACGCCCAGGAAAAATACGAGAAAAACGAGTTCGACTACAAGATAATGCATTTCAGGCCTTACTCGATAACCAGAAGAGAAGCCGCGCCTTTCATAAGAAGCGCTGTTTCCGGATTCCCTGATTTCGTGAAAAACATAGGAGACGCGGACGCGGAAAGAAACAGACATGAAGACCCGGAAGACAAAGTTTCATCACAGAACGCCGGCATCCTGAACGACTTTTCAAAAAACAAACAGTCCGAAAAGAAACTCGCCCTGATCCTGACTTTAAAATCCTGCTATTACCTGAACGAGGACACAGTCGAAACAATCTCAAGGTTCTGCGGAATAAAGCACGACAGCCTTATGAAGGTGATAGCCGAGCTTAAAAAGACAATAGCAAGGAAACACGAGAAATACGAAATTCTGAAACGGAGAAGAGATTACTCGTACTTCCTGCACAGAAAATGCCTTGACAAGCTCCAGTCGCTTAAAGAGGACAACTCACCGACCGACAGAATCCAGCGGCTTTACGACTTCCACACCGAAAAATGGATAAACAAGAACAGATATCTTCAGAAAGAATCCTACAAAGTCTGCCCTACAAACAGGGCGATCGCGAAAGTCCTCGGAATATGCGAAAGGCAAGTCGGATACTACATGAGCCGCGCTGAAGACATTCTGAAAATCAGGACGGACAGAGAAAACGGAAATCCTGGGTCTCACGGCGGAAAAGAAAGTCCAGGCTCTTTCCAAATGGACTAAAAAACAGGTTTTGGCTATATTCTTTCTGCAATGAAAATATATTTAGCGACAGGAAACATGGACAAAAAACGGGAGCTTTCCCGGATTTTAAGCGGACACGAAATCGTGGTCCCGAAAGACGAGGGAATTGAATTCAATCCTGAAGAAAACGGAAATTCGTTCTACGGAAACAGCATAATAAAGGCGAAAGCGCTTTATGAAATCGTGCGTTCTCCGGTCATAGCGGACGACTCTGGAATCTGCGTGGACGCTTTGGGCGGAAAGCCCGGGCTTTACTCCTCGCGCTACGCCGGCCCTGACTTTCCCGAAGGAAGACCTGACGGAAAGAAAATCCCGCAGGACGAGCAGAACAGGTTCTTGATAGAATCTCTGGACAAGGCTCTTTTATCCGGAAAAATCGACTGGTCGGATTTTCTGAACGGGCCGCGCTCCGCCCACTACACTTGCGCGATGGTTCTGTATCTGGGACACGACAGGATTTATGCGGCGCAGGAGACCATGGAAGGCTCGATTGTGGAAAGCATTCATGACGCGCGTGGAAGCGGCGGCTTCGGATACGACCCGATTTTCCTTCTTCCGTCGGAGAACAGGACAGCGGCGGAGCTTTCCGCGGACGAGAAGAACGCAATCTCGCACAGAGGAAAAGCAAGCCGCGCTCTGGCAGGAATAATAAAAAATCTTAACTTTAGAGTTTTTTCCGACTGATAAATCCGCGCGCCTTTGGAAATTAAAAAATATTTTTAAATTTCTGCTAAAGTTTTCCGCCTGGCATTCCGAAAATAGTCTTAGAAATGTAGGAATCGGTTCTGATTCCGAGCGTTTCGATTGCAAAAGTGTGTAGATGCAGCCTTGTAAACACATTGCACATTTTTGCAAAATTTTCGGGCAACAAGGATGTTGCCTTTCCATATTCCAAGGAGGAATACTATGGTCATCAACCACAACATGTCGGCAATTTATGCCAACCGCCAGCTGGGCATCACAGGATTAAGTCTTAACAAAGACATGGAAAAACTCTCATCTGGAATGAGAATCAACCGTGGCGGAGACGACGCGTCAGGTCTCGCTGTTTCTGAAAAAATGCGCGCCCAGATCCGCGGATTGAATCAGGCTTCCCAGAACGCTGAGAACGGAATCTCTTTCATCCAGACAACTGAAGGCTATCTTCAGGAGACAACTGACATCATGCAGAGAATCCGCGAGCTTGCAGTACAGTCTTCAAACGGAATCTACAGCGCAGAAGACAGAATGCAGATTCAGGTCGAGATTTCCGCTCTTGTATCAGAAGTTGACCGCATCGCAAGTTCCGCTCAGTTCAACGGAATGAATATGCTTACAGGTCGATTTGCTCAGCCGACAGGTGAAAATTCTGTGACTGCGTCTATGTGGTTCCACATCGGAGCGAACATGGACCAGCGTATGCAGGTTTACATCGGAACAATGTCTTCAGTGGCACTGGGAATCCGAGAAATCGGCAACGAAGAGAAAATTTCACTTCAAACACCGGAAGATGCCAACCGCGCAATCGGCGTTATCGATGAAGGCCTCAAGAAAATCAACAAACAGCGCGCTGACCTCGGCGCTTACCAGAACCGAATGGAGTTCGCTGTTAAAGGTTTGGATGTTTCTTCTGAAAACCTTCAGGCTTCTGAATCACGGATCCGTGACACAGACATGGCCGCTCAGATGGTAGAGTTCACAAAGAATTCTGTGCTTCAGCAGGCTGGCACTGCTATGTTGGCTCAGGCTAACAGCCAGTCACAGAATGTCTTGTCTTTACTCCGATAGTGTTGTAATATAATTCAAGGATAGATTCGCAAGTTTCTATCCTTGAATGCGCGGTGTTTTCTCAAAGCTCACTTCTCTTCTTCGTAAAAATCACCATGCGCTTATATTGAACACTTTTTGGCGCGGATTCAGCCGTGTTTCAGTTCTTTGAAAAATGTGCTTCCATCTTTATGGCGGCAGAAACGATGGCTTTCAGAAACAGAGCTGTCCGTAAAACTCAGGTTCAGGACAGTTTTCATGGCAAGCCACCTTTTCTGCTGAAAGGGTCTGAAACTTCTGCAAGAGGGCGCAAATCTTTCAGAAGTCCCGCATAAAGCAGAGATACAGAACATGAAGTTTTGTATTTTCAAAATGACATGGAGGGCACAACTATGGTTATTAATCACAACATGAGTTCTTTGTATGCGGATCGTGTACTCGGCATTTCCAATGACGGTATCATGAAAAACATCGAAAAACTCTCATCCGGAGAACGAATCAACCGTGCTGGCGATGACGCTTCAGGACTTGCAGTATCTGAAAAAATGCGCAGCCAGATCCGCGGATTGAACCAGGCTTCAAGAAACATCGAGAACGGAGTTTCTTTCATTCAGACAACAGAAGGCTATCTGCAGGAGACTACAGACATTCTTCAGCGTGTCCGCGAGCTTGCTGTCCAGTCTGCAAACGGAATCTACAGCGCAGAAGACAGAATGCAGATTCAGGTTGAAGTGTCTCAGCTTGTGGCAGAAGTTGACAGAATCGCAAGCCAGGCTCAGTTCAACGGAATGAATATGCTTACAGGTCGTTTCGCGGAAGCAGGCGACGAGATTATGCAGTTCCAGATTGGAGCTAACATGGACCAGAACGCAAGAGTCTACATCGGAACGATGACGGCGACTGCTCTTGGTCTTAAAGGCGCGCAGGGAAGTGAAGAGTCTTCTATCACTATTGAAAATCCGGAAGTTGCAAACGCGACAATTGGAACTGTAGACAACGCTTTGAAAACAGTTTCAAAACAGCGCGCGGATCTCGGAGCTTACCAGAACCGATTTGAAATGGCGGCAAGAGGCGTTGACATCGCTGCTGAGAACACTCAGGCAGCAGAAAGCCGTATCCGCGATACTGATATGGCAAGAGAAATGGTTGAGTTCACAAAGAACCAGATTCTTACACAGTCTGGCGTGGCGATGCTTTCACAGGCTAACAGCCAGTCACAGAATGTCCTTGCTCTCTTAAGCTAGTTCAAAAACCAAAAGCCTGATTCAAAGAGATTTCTGGATGTCATCTTTTTGAATCTTTTTGTGGATGGGAGGGATGCGCCTCTCTCCCATTCTTTTTCTTTCCAAGGAGGAGGCCTTATGAATACATTGAATTCTATAGGGCAGACAATGGCCACGGATGGCCTGAACACAAGAAATACTGCTTTAAACAGAGACCCTTCTTTTTCAAAAGTCCAGTCAGGAGCTTCAGCAAATGAGATTCTGATTGCAAGAAGCGGCTCTGAAGTCATAGACAACATTGAAAGAACGGCGGCCGACATAAAGGCGGACGCCCAGGAGCTTCAGAAATTATCGGATCTGGTCATGGGCCCGAAACTCCGATTCAATGTGAACGATGAGCTAGGAAGTGTAATCGTCAAGATTGTAGACCCAAGCACGGATCAGGTTATCAAGGAGATACCGTCTGAAGATATGCAGAAGCTTAAAGTAAGAATCAGGAAAGCAATCGGTGTCCTTTTTGACGAGATGATATGATTTCCGGTTCATACACTCTGCGTTTCCGGCGGAAAAACGCATGGCAGGAATAAATATCCCAGGTGTCACTGACAAGTACAAGACAAACGACACTGTAGAAAAACTCATGCAGATCGAGAGGATTCCTTTGACAAGGGAACAGAAAACTCTCGACGGGTATAAAGAGCAGCAAGACGCGTGGCGGAGCGTCAATAAAAAAATGACCTCGCTCAGGGAAAGCGTAAAAACGCTCTACTCTTTTGACAATCCTTTCAGCAACAAGATAACAGAATCAAGCCAGGAACAGGCTGTGACAGCGACAGCATCGCGCGGCGCGAAATACGAGACTTTCAAGGTCGATGTGGTTCAGACTGCGGAGGCAGACCGTTTTCTGACTTCAGAGCTTGACGCGGACACAAAAGTTCCTGCGGGAACATACACATACAAAGTGAACGACAAGACCGTGACAATGAGGTGGAAAGGCGGCTCTCTTTCTGAATTTTCAGATGCGCTGAACAGAAGAGGAAACGGAATAATCTCAAGCCGTGTCATCGGCGCTTCAAGGGGAAAAAAGACACTTTCAATCGAAAGCCTTAAAACCGGCGAGGAAAACCGGCTTTCATTTGAAGCGGACGCCAAGACTTTCGCGGAAACTTCAGGAATGATAATCAAAGCAAAGCCTAAATCATCAGAGATAAATCTTTCAAGGCAGAACCTTAGGACACCTCAGAAAACAGGAGAGCAGGAACAGGCGCGGCTTCCTGAAATCACAGCAGATAAAATAACAGTCTCGCAGGGAAAGGCAAAAGTTCCGCCGCGCTCAGGATTCACTGTGAATATTCCTGACGATATTCAAGGAAAGCCGAACATTCATCTGGCATTCGCAATCGAAAAGCAGGATGTGGATGACATAACAGAAGAGCTGAACAGGACAGATTCAAGGCCTGTTTTTCCGGAATCAGGTTCGGCGACTTTCCGCGATGTGACAATCATAAACTCTCCTGTCGATGCCGCTCTTCCTGACGGACCGAAAGAGACTCTTCCTCCTGTAGACGAAGTCCATTCAAACAAAGTTGTGTTCGCCGTGGACAAAAACGGAAACGAGACAGAAATTCCGACTTCATCTATCCTGACCTCAGACAGAACTGAAATCGATATAAAACTTGACGACTACGACGGAATCACGGCGATAACAATAAGAAACAGAAACACGGACAAAGCCTTTGAAATTTCTGAGATGCAGGCTTTCAATCCAAGCGAAAACCTCGGGTTCATTCCCCAGCATCCTGTTTCCCAGGCGCAGGACGCGGTAATAAAATACGAAGGAATCACAATAAAACGCGGAACAAACGAAATCGACGATGTTGTTCCCGATGTCACATTGAATATCCATGAAAAGACTGAAAGAACCGCGACAATTGCCGTGAAGCCTGACAAAGAATCGGCAAAAGACGCGCTTATAACTTTTGTCGGAAAATACAACCAGGCTTTGAGCGAAGTCAATGTCCTGACGCAGCGGAAACAGGAGATAATCGACGAGCTGGATTATCTTTCAGACGACGAGCGCGAGGATTTCCAGAAAAAACTCGGAATGTTCAGCGCGGACTCATCCCTTTCAAGCCTGAAGACAAATCTCCAGTCAATAACACAGGCGTCTTATCCGTTATCAGAATACGCGGAAATCACAATGCTGAGCCAGATAGGAATCGCGACAAACGCGACAAGCTACAGCGGCTACACTCCGAGCAGGCTCCGCGGCTATCTTGAAATCGACGAGAAAAAACTTAACGAGGCTCTTGAGAAAAACCTTGACAATGTGAAAAACCTTTTCGGCTACGATTCCGACGGAGACCTTATCGTTGATTCAGGAATCGCGTTCAGGCTTGACAGGCAGCTTACCGCTTATGTCCAGACAGGCGGAATCTTCGCGATGAAAAACTCAAGCCTTGACGGAAAGATAAAATCATCCGAACAGAAAATCACACGGCTTGAATCCCAGATGGAGCAGAAAGAGGCCGACCTCAGGAACAAATACGGACAGATGGAAGGCGCGCTGAACAGCCTTGAAAACCAGCAGAACACAATCTCGAATTTCTCAAACAGGAACAATAACAATCGCTAAAAAACGGATAAGCGTGTATAATCTATAAATAAAACATAATGAAAACTTATGAACGGATTTCTTTGTATTTTGAAAAGGAAAAAACAAAAAAGAGGAAAATATGGAATTTTACATAAATGACGGGAAAATAGACGCGACGCTTGAAGGGGAAAAAACTGTCGGAGATGTCCTAAAATCGTTCGAGATTACCTGCCACGAAAACGAGGCGGAAGTGATCGGAATCACGATAAGCGGAAAACAGATCACGGCGGAGAATTTCGACGAGGAAGCAAAAGCGGCTCTGAAAGGCGACGAAGTGTTCTCTTTCAATGTGGTCACAAAAGGCGCGGTCTACGAGTCGTTCTCAAAGCTTTCCAGCCTTTTCAAGGATTTAAGCGCGCGTATGGAAAGCGTTCCTCTTGACCTTCAGACAGGGCGTGACAAGGAAGCGAACGCCGCGATAACAAGCCTTGCAGACAGCATAGAGGAGTTCTGCCATGTCGCGGCTTTGGCAAGCCTTTTTGAGGATTTCATCGACATAAGGATTGAAAACATGCCTTTCAATGATTTTTTTGCAGGCTTCTCTTCAATCCTCAAAGATTTCGAGGACGCGCTCAAAAACGGAGACACAGTAAGCGTCGGAGACCTTGCAGAATATGAAATCTGTCCAAGGCTTATCTCGATAGCAAAGACTTTAGAGGAAATAAAAAAATGACTTTTCAAGCCGGCTCGTCGCCATTAGCGTCAAGACAGAATCCCGTCATTTACCTTGTTGTGCTTATCGCAGCGGTTGTGGCGGCTGTTTTTCTCGCCATGTGGGCCGCAATGAAAATCAGAAAAAAGCGCACTGAATCAGAAGAGTTCAAGGAAAAAGAGACAAGCCGCCTGACAAAGCTTAAAGATGTCAAGGCTCTTGCAAGAAAATACAACATGAAGGAGGAGTTCGTTCCGGTTCTCTGGTATGTGTGCAGGACATTCAAAGTTCCGAACATCTACTACTCAATCAGGAAATTCAACCAGTTCGACCAGACATTCAAAGACGCTTATTTCGCGCTTAAAAACACAGGCTCTGAAGAGAAAGTGAACAGTCTTTTCCGCCTCAAATTCTATCTTGACAAAATTTTCGCGGAATCGGTGATTTATTCGTCAACCCGGACGATTCCTGAGGAAACAGAACTTAACCTGCTTCTGAAAAAAGGGACAAAAGTTCCGTGCAGGCTTCTTGAAAACAAAGAGAACTACATCGCGATTGAGATTCCGAAGGAGTTCTATGAATCATCTTCAAGGCCTGAGCTTATGGAAAGAATCGCATTCCTGTTCAGTTCGCCGTCGGGAATGCCTCACGCGTTCATAACAAGAGTTCTGCGCTATCAGGACAGCGGCGAAGAAAAGACACTGATTGTTAGTCATTCCAAAGAGATTATGACAAAGGCACAGAGGCATTTCAAAAGAATCGAGACTGACGAGAAATGCAGGTTCACTGCGGTCAGCGTAAAAAAAGACGGGAACGGAAACAAATCTTATGTTCCTGGAGACAAAAAATACACAGGAATCCTCAAAAACATTTCCGGCGGAGGCTGCTGCATAGCCTCGGCTCTTCCGATAAAAGAAGGACAGCTCATCGGTCTTGAATTTGACCTTTACGACGGAACAATAAGGACAATCGGAATGATCATGAAATCACGGAAAACCCAGAGCCAGGGAGTTTATTATCTCCACATGAAATATGTTTCAATCGACAAGTCCAGCCAGAACAAGATTCTTGCTAAAGTTTACGGCTACGACTAAAATGTAAAGGATTTAAAAATCCTTGAAAAGAAAAATACACTGGAGCGTTGCACTTTATGAAAATCGCGGGACTTACCAATCTCTTCAGAGAAGAAGGCTACATTTATTATATGCGGAAATTCTCAGGAATCGCTCTTATTGAAATTCCGGGAGAGACAGTCAAAGCGCCTGTCACTTTTTCCATCGAGACAAGTCCTTTCGGCTCAAAGACAATCGAGCTCGACATGAGCAGCAATATAAACTACCCTATTCTTCCTGTAAGAAAAGCGCTGGAGGCTTTCATACTTCAAGAAGATGCGGAAGGAAGACTTCCTTGACTAAATTCAGCATAAACAAATTCAGCACAAAAAGCCCGGAAGAGACAATTGAGCTCGGACGCAGAATCGGAAAGCTTTTAAAGAAAGGCGACATAATAGCTCTCCAGGGAACGCTCGCGGCGGGAAAAACAACAATCACAAAAGGAATCGCGGAAAGCCTCGGCGTCCGGGAGACAATCACAAGCCCGACATTCTGCCTTATAAGCGAATACGAAGGAAAAATGCCGCTTTACCACATGGATGTCTACCGCCTTGAAGGCGCTGAGGATTTTTCAAACCTCGGGGCAGAAGATATGCTTTACGGAAACGGTGTCTGTCTTATCGAATGGAGCGAGAAAATCATGAGCGAGCTTCCGCCTTCCGCGGTTGTCCTTAAAATCGAAGCGGAAAGCGACGGAACGCGGACTATAACACTTGAAAACTGGAAGAACGGAGAAATAGCCGTATGAAAGCGCTTGCCATTGACACTGCTGTCTCAAAAATCACTGTATCTGCAAAAAACGGGGACATGGCGGCAACACAAATCCTTGACATAGGAATGAAGCAGTCTGAATCGCTTCTTCCTGCCGTGGCTGATGTGATGAATAAAGTTTCCCTTCAAATGAGCGGCCTTGATTTCCTTTCAATCTGCAAAGGACCTGGAAGCTTCACAGGGCTGAGGCTCGGCTACGCGTGCATAAAGGCGCTTGAAATGGTTTCTGAAAAACCTCTTTTCGCCTACTCTACTCTTGATGTCTACGCGGAACCTTTCATGAACCTTCCCTTTGTTGTTCTAAGCGCAATCGACGCGCACAAAGGAAAATTTTACTTCAAAGCGTTCGAGGACGGAAAAGAAGTTTTTCCTGAAGGCGACTACACGATTGAAAAAATAACAGGCTTCATAAAAAGACACGGAAGCGGAAAAGATTTCATCTCGGTCGGACAGGAAAGCGAAGCTCTGAAAAAACTCATCTGTGAAAACGAAAGCACAAAGGAAATCTTCTGTCCGGAGAAAAATCCGGAAAACGCAAAGAAAATCTATTCCGCGCCTTTTTCATACAACGCCGCGGATTCCCTTTTCACTCTTGCGGAAAAAGATTTTCTGGCCGGAAAAAAAGGAATTGAAGACTATTCAGGTCCTGTCTACCTTAGGCTCAGCGAAGCGGAAGAAAACCTGAAAAAATGAAGGGTTTTACCCCAAATATCGACTTTAATACAATAAAATAACCCAAATGCCGATTTTCTTTGCAAAGAATAAAAAATGCACGCAGGCAAGGTTCTGATTTGAAAAACAATCTATCAACAGTTTTTATAATCGGTTCTTGCCGTGAGTTCATTTTTGCATGGTTTTGCAAATGTAGACATTCGGGGTTTTATTTCTTCAGGATTTTTGAGAGCACGCTTATATTGTCCGCGTTCACAACGGCTGCCTTTGTGTTCTCGTTTTTAATCGCGCTGAATACTTCCTGCCTGAAAACTTTTATCTCTTTTGGAGCCTCGACTCCTATTTTCACCTGGTCGCCCTTGATTTCGATAATCGTCAGAGTTATGTCCTCTCCGATTTTTATCTGCTGGTCTGTTTTCCGGGAAAGAATAAGCATATCATTCCCCCTTCTTCTTCAGCGATTCCAGGATATTGAATCTTGTGTCCCAGCGGCTGTCGTTAAGGACAACCTGCATACATTTGTTGTTCCTGCGGTTTATGATGACAGGACCTAAAAAATTCGCCGTGATGGGAAATCCGTCCGCAGGAATCGTGACAATCGTCATAAGGACAATGTCCTCAGGAGAAAAAACCTGGATTTTCCTCAAAGTCTCATCGTCTATGTCCGCCTCGTATTCGCCGCAGACAAGAAAAGGGTCAATCATAAGGAAAGCGAGATTCTTTTCCTCAAGAGACTGAAGCCAGATAAAAGGCTCGTAGTCGGAATTTACAAGAGCGTATTTATGATACTGCTCGAACCCCAGGATTCCTTCGGGAAAATCCACAATCTGTTTCTCATCGACCTCGACAGTTCCTTGGGCTTTTGTTTCTATTTTCATTTGATTTTCCTTGAATGTTATTTGTTTCCCCGCGACGTTCATCAAGATTTACAGAAAAACGTTTTATCTCATGTAATTCAGAAGAGTGTTCTGGTACATTTTTCCCGCATTGCTCAAAGTCGCCTGATAAGCGTAATCAAGCATCTTCATGTCGGTTATCGCCTTTGTGATGTCAAGGTCGCCTTCACGGCTTACTTGCTGAGTGACCTGAAGCGCAGTGTAAGAGTTTCTTTCCGCGTTCAGCTTGGCTCTTTCGTACTGGCTTCCGGACTTTGCGATTCTTGTGACAAGATTGTCTATTCCCGCGTCAAGAGAGCCGAGGACACGTCCGCCGATTGACTCGTTGTCTCCTTTAAGAAGCGCGTTCCTGAAGGCGATCACTGTATCAAAAAGCGAGCCGCCTGAAAGACGGGAACCGTCTCCGATATTGTACGGAGGCTTCTGTCCTGAATCCTTTATAAGCCCTAAATCAGAAAGGCTTGAGCCTTCAACATCCTGAAGCCAGAGCTGCCTTGCGTCTGTCGTCTCAAGATTAAGAGCGTTTGTCACAGGATCTATGCTTGCTCGGACCGCCGCTCCGCTTTCATTTATTTTTGAAGCGAGCGCATAGACATTGTCTCCGGAATTTATCCGGATTTTCACTCCGTCAACTGAAATCACGCTGTCGCCTGAAGCCTGCCATGCGCTTGAGTCTCTTGCGCCGAAAAGCTGCTGATGTTCCGCCCAGAAAGTCCTGTTTCCGGAATTGTCCAGCGTCATGAATTTGTTCTCGTCGACTTCGATTCTGTTTGTGTCGATGTTTCCGTTGTAGCGCACATTCTCAATCAGAGGAACTCCGCTTCCCTGGACCGAACCCATCTCGATTTCAAAAGGAGTCGATTTTGTGTTGGTTCCGCCGAAAACCGCGTTTCCGTCAGATGAAATAGCGTTCGCGTTCTGGATAAGCTCCTTTAAAAGCTCGTCGACTTCCATCGCCATGTTGTTCAGGTCTTCCTTTGTGTAGATTCCGTTCGCTCCTGTGACCGCAAGCTCGCGGACTCTCTGCATAATCTCAAGGGAGCTTGCCATATATCCTTCGCTGAAGGCAAAATTGTCTGTCAGTGTCCTGGCGTTTTTCTCGAACATATTCACGCGACCAAGATAAGACTTGTACCTGACAAGATGTCCTGCGGAAACCGGGTCATCACGCAGGTTCAGTATCTTCTGCTGGCTTCCCATCTGGTTGTTCGCCCTGTTCAGGCGGCTTTCCTGAAGCCTCAAGGCGTTCTGGGTATTCATATTGTTCATATTGGAACTTATTCTTCTCATAGTTTTCTCCAAAAAAGTCAGTAAGAAAGATTAAACAAAGCTGAACAAAAAGCCTAAACTCCAAGCCGGTTTATCACTGTGTCAAGAAGGCTGTCCCAGACAGTGACAAATTTCGCCGCCGCATTGTATCCGTGCTGGAATCTGATGATGTCCGCAAGCTCCTCGTCTATATTCACTCCGCTTATAGAATCCCGAAGGTCGCGGAGATCGTTCATTACCGCAAGATGGCTTTTGTAGTTGTTTTCCGCCTGCTCGCCTTTAAGACCGACATTCGTGACGCTGTCGGCAAAATAGTCATCAAGGGTTTTCTGGCTTCCTATCATGATTTTTGTGTTTCTGACAGAAGCGATTTCAACCGCCGCACGCCCGTCTCCAAGGTTCAGGTTTCCTGAATCATCGATAAAGGAAGCGGCGACGCTCATAACATCGTTCCGTATCTGAGGATTCACTTCTATATAGCCAGAAGGATTCAGGACAGGGCTTACAGCGAACTGGGCGCCGTTCAACGCATCCACGGCATCCGCTCTTCCGTAGTCATAAGCGCCGGCTTCTCCGCTTTCAGAGAGAATTCCTGAATATCCTGCAAGGAAAAATCCAGAGTCTTCCACGTGGCGGATAACAAAGTCAGGATTCTCCATCGACTGTGAAGTCGTGGCTTTAAGCACAAGATTTGAATTCCTGTCAAGATAGGCCTTCACTTCAGCGTCTGAATCGTTGATTCTGTTTATCACCATCTCAACTGTGTCAGTAGGATTGTACGGAACCTGGACATTTCCAGAAGGACCGCTCAAAGTCATCACGCCTTCAAGCCCTATCTGTTCCTGAAGGTCAAGGCGGTTTGTTCCTGTGAAGCGGAAAATATAAGAGCGGTCAAGCGTTCCGTCTCCGTCTGAATCGTAGTTTCCGTTCACATTCTCGACAAAAGAACGCTGTGTGAAAAAATCAAGGCCTGTCACGCGGTTCGCTCCGTAAGCGTTTCTGTGCACATCGTTCACAAGGACTGAAAAATTCATTGTCATCGTGTTCAAAGACTGAATCTCGTTTCGGATGTCAACATCCCGAAGCTCTATAAGAGCGCCGAGAACTCCGCCTGAAATCTCCGCGTCAAGCCCTGTGTCAGTCCAGGTTAAATTCGAATATGAATAATTGTCCGTCGGGCTTTCAAGGCTGAATGTGCGCGCGATTCCGCCCTGAACCAGAACCTGGCCGTTCATATGGACCATAAATTCGTCCGGGTCACGACGGTCGGTTGTTATGTTCATAAGCTTTGAAAGCCTGTCCACAATCAGGTCGCGCCTGTCAAGCAAATCGTTGGGATTGTCGCCCATCGCGCGGCTTCTCACAATCTCCTTGTTTACCGCGGCAATCTGTTTTATGTGGTCGTTCACCTGCCTTACGGTCGCCTCGATGTCAGAGTTTATAAGAGAGCCGATTCCTGAAAGTGAATCCCATTTTGTCCTTATTGAATCAGAAAGCGATTCGCCGCGGCTTACAACCGCCTGACGGGAAGCCTGGTTTTCAGGATGAAGCGAAAGCTCCTGCCAGCTTTCCCAGAATTTGTCCATATTCGAACGGATTGAGACATCCTCAGGCTCGTTGTAGACCGCTTCAATCATCGTGTAGTAATCGCTCCGTGTCTTCCAGTAAGACTCCTCGTGCTGCACAGAAGTTATCCGCTGGTCAAGCATCTCGTCTCTCACGCGCTCGACGCTCTGGGTGTCGATTCCCTGCCCTATCATTCCGGCGCGTTCAAGGCGCTCAAGGTCCGCGCGGTAAAGAGGGTCGAATTCTTTCATGTTCACACGCTGCCTTGAATAGCCTTCTGTGTCCGCGTTTGAAATATTGTGTCCGGCAGTCGTGATGGCGTCAGTGTGAGCCATTATGCTGCGCTTTCCCATTTCGATTCCTGAAAATGTAGAACCCATATTCTGCCTCTCTTTCAAAAAAATCTTGCCAAATCCGCCTGAATCCGCAAAGCAGATTAGAACAATGTGTTCAAGACAACGCTTTCCGGCTGATGCACGCTGTAGCCTTTCTTTGTGTAAAGCCTGTTCTTGCTCTGCGGAAGAGCCTCGTCTATTGTCTTTCTGACAAATCCGCGCGTGATGTCTATGTACTCGCTCAAAGCCCTGTTTTCTGTCCTGATCCGGAGAAGCTTTGACTTCGCCTCGGAAAGAAGTTTTTTCTCCTCTTCTGAACCGCTTTTCTTTCCTGAAGCGGTTTTCCCGCGCTTTTCGTCAAGAAGATTAAATGAATCCATCAGGAGATTTATTCTGGAAGTCACGGAAAGAAGATTGTTCCAGTCTTTATCGTTCACAGTTTTTCTGAACAAAGCCTGATTTTCGATGACTTCGGAAAGAAGCCTGTTTTCTTCAAGAAGAATCTCAATGTATTCGTTTTCCATAATTCCGTTCTCCAGTAAAAAGCAAAGAAAGAAGTCTGCCTGAACCTGAACTTAATTACCACACCTGAGCGGCTTTTCAAATCGTTTCCTTCGGCAAAGAAGAAAGCGGTGGCATTCAGTTTTCAAGCCTGAAACCAAAAGATTTTTTTCTGTTTTCATTCAAAAAAAATCTTTCAATCTCATTTCCTTATCGGAATCAGAAAAAATAACTTTAGGATTTTTTTGTTTAGCCAGAATGCCGAGCTTTATTGCGCAATTGTCTGCGCTTTCCGCGGAAACCCGTCTTTCGTTCCGTTTCAAAAATAAGTTTTTCAGTCCGTAAATAAAACCCGGCATTTCACGAGATTTTTGCCAGAAAAATTCAGTTTGATTCAATCACGCGCATTTTCATTCTATCAACAATAATTTGCAAAGTTTCAACATCAAAATCAGAAAGAGCCTTTACACTTGCAACAAGATGTTCTATCTGAGCTGATTTTCTTTCAAGGGTTTTTCCGTTCACTTCGCCGTTCACAAGATATTCAACTGTGACATTCAGGCTTTTCGCAAGACGGACAGCGACATCGGCAGGCGGCATAGAGCCTTGAGTTCCAAGATACATATCAAGCGCGCGGATTTTTATGTCAGCCTTGTACGCAAGTTCCTTTCGTGTAAGTCCAGAATAGTCCATTTCTTCCCGCAAACGGTCTGCAAATGTTTCCATAACAAAATAATGACGTATTTACGATAGTTTCAACTTGATATAATCGTTTTTAAGATATAAAATAACTTTGTAAATCGTAATTACGATATGGGAGATTTTTTTGACCCGCTACGCAATTCTGCTCGGCTCTGCACCGGATGCTTTCAGACAAAAAAAGATAGAAGAAATGTTTTACTTTCTCGATTCAAAGCGAACTGTGGGCGATAGCATCGTAACTTTTGCGAACGGAATCTCGGAAATTATGCTTGAAATGATTCTGGATAATTCGGTAAAGCAGCTGGCAGAAGCGGGGGTTGAGCCTGTCGAAACTACAAAACTTCAAGCACGTCATTGTGACTCTGAACAAAGTGAAGCGGAAGCAATCTTAGAAAACAGTGAACAGAATGCACGTCACCCCGAACTTGATTCGGGGTCTAGTAATAAGGTGGTTTCGATGAACTCAACCACCGCAAATGACAAAAAGAACTCAATTTTTCTGTACATATGCACTTTGCAGCCAGTTGGGGAAAGCGAAAAGGCAATCTGGCTTGGCGGAGAAGAAATCAGGCGCGATGTGATTTTGCATTATCAGGAACTTGCGACGGAGTGCGGAATTGATATGCAGGTGATTTTTGATTCTGACAGCGAAGTTATGAGTGACGAAGAACTAGGATGGGAAAAGGTGATTGAGCCTGTCGAAATCACCAAACAAGAAAATCTGCGTCTATCTGCGGAATCTGCGGGAAACTTTTTCGGAGGTGAAAGATGAGCGAAATCACTAAAAATTGTGCTTTCGAGAGCCTCAACCACCAAACACAAATTCCCCCAGAAAACGCGTTCAATTTTCTTCGTCTCGTATGCTGCATTGTCGTGATTTACGAGCATTGCGTCGTTTTGAGCGGAGCAAATCTTCCGTGCTTGAATCTTCGCAGAACTGCTGTGAACGTGTTTTTTATTTTGAGCGGCTTTTGGGTGACGCTTTCATACTTAAAAAGTCCTTCAATTAAAAAGTATGCGTTCAAGAGATTTAGGAAAATCTTT
Source organism: uncultured Treponema sp. (assembly GCA_964606655.1). Lineage (GTDB taxonomy): Bacteria > Spirochaetota > Spirochaetia > Treponematales > Treponemataceae > Treponema_D. Next base: position 16,983 of record CAZSHF010000009.1, on the reverse strand, counting down.
CCTGAATATTGGCTTGTAGTTGTTATTTCTGCACTCTTACTTTCGTTTTTCTCGACTTTGACGTTCCGTGAATATTTTTCGAACTCAGGATTTTACAAATATCTTCTTGCAAACCTTTTGACGCTGAATTTTGTTCACCCGACATTGCCGGGCGTTTTTGAGAATATGGCTTTGGGCGGAAGCGTGAACGGCTCGCTTTGGACAATCAAGGTGGAACTTGGATTTTACATTGTTCTTCCAGTTTTGATTTGGATTTTCAGAAAAACTTCGGGGGGGGGCAAATATATAGTGGTAATTTCGATTTTGTACATTCTCTCCGCTTTGTACGAGGTGCTTATGCCGTTTGCTTGTAGACACTTCGGACTGCCTTCCGCGCTCTCAAACCAGTTTCCTGCATTTCTCTCGTATTTTTTAAGCGGAATGATTTTTGCACTGTTCGGTGAAAATTTGTTTTCAAAATTAAAAATCATCGTCGTTCCGTGTGCATTGTTTTTTATCATTTTGAACATTTTTAAGATTCCGTTTGTAACGTCGCTTTTTTCGCCGTTCTGCCTTTGTGTGATTGTGATGTTTTTGGGACAAAACTTGAAGATTTTTGCGAGTGTGAACAGAAAGCCTGATTATTCGTATGGACTTTATTTGGTTCACTATCCGCTTGTGATGATTTTTACTCTGCTCGGAGTTTTTGCCCAAAGACCGATTTTTGCAATTTTTTCAGTTTTAGGAACATCGTTCTTGTGCGCGTATTTGATGGAAAGAATCAGTTTACAGATAACAGGAAACAGACAACAGAGAAAAGAGATGCTGAAACTAAACGTGGACGACAACGATTGTCTGCGAGTTCAGCATGACAGTCATTCCGAACGCTTCGCTCCGACCGCACGCCAGCTACGCTCGGATGTTTCGGAATCTACTAATGCAGTGTTTTCGACAGGCTCAACCACTACTGATACTAATCTGCGTTTATCAGCGGAATCTGCAGGAGATTTTTCTGGAGGCAGAAGATGAGTGAAATCACTAAATCTGGTGGTTTCGAGAGCCTCAACCACCGCACACTTTCAGCAAGCATTGTGCTTTACAAAACTCCGCGAAATCAAATTGATTCAGTTCTAAAATCCGTGTTTGATTCACAGTGCGTTTCTCTTCTTTACATAATCGACAACTCGCCGGACGACCGCTGGAGAATCTTGGAAAACGAAAGCAGTGGCAAAACAAAAATCCGTTACATTCACAACGAAAACTTAGGCTACGGAGAGGCGCACAACATTGCGATGAGCGAAGCGATTGAAAAAGGATTTACGTATCACGTTGTGTTGAATCCAGACATCAGATTCGGTGCGGAAGTGCTTCCGTCGCTCATCAATTTTATGGAAGAAAACAAGGAAGCGTCTTATGTGCTTCCGAAAGTCGTTTATCCGGACGGCGAGATTCAGTATTTGTGCAAGCTTTTGCCAACTCCGAGCGACTTGATTTTCCGACGTTTCTTGCCCAAATCAAAATGGACGGAGAAAAAAGATGACCGTTATTGCCTTAAATCTTCTGGCTACGACAAAGTGATGAATCCGCCGTGCTTGTCGGGATGCTTTATGTTTATGCGGCTTTCGGTTCTTGCGGAGAACAACATTTTCTTTGACGACAGATTTTTTATGTATTTTGAAGACTTCGATTTGATTCGTCGGCTGCACCGCGTTTCAAAGACTCTTTATTTTCCTGGCGTGCAGATTGTGCATGACCATCAGAAAGCGTCGTACAAGAGCAAAAAAATGCTTTTGGCACATATTAAGAGTGCGGTTAGGTATTTCGGGAAATATGGCTGGTGGAGAGATAAGGAAAGACGGGAGATGAATGGGAAGATTTTACAAGAAATAAAAGACAGTGAATAAATTATTCACGTTTTTAATAAATAAGTTTGCGTTGCAAACTTGAATAAAAACAGATTGCAAGATTTTAGCAATCTGTTTTATACGTTCTTTGACATTTTTATTTTTCAAAAATTACGCTTTTACAGTTTGAGGCTGTTTTTGCAGTTCTAGGACTTGTTCTAGCGGAAGCGAAGTTGCTTTTGCGATTTTTTCTGGAGAAATACCCATTTCCAGAAGATTTTGAGCAGTTTCAATTCTTGTTGCTTTAGCTGCATCTTCTGCTCTTAATTCGATTTCTTGTTCTAACGTCATAAATTCGTGCCTCCAGCGAGCGTTCATCTTAATTCTTTTTACGATTGCAGAAAGTTTTTCTGAAAAATCGGAAGTTGGCTCTTTTCCGCAAAGATACTTAAAAAACGACCGCAATTCTTCGGACTTCATTGTATCATATTTTTTAGCATTGAAAAATATTTTGTGCGTTCCGTCGTTCATTTTGATTTTGGGATTTTCGGCGCAAACATTTACGAAAGTATAAACTGGCAAGCCAAAATCGAAGGCGTCGCCTAAACACAAAAAGATAACGTAAGTTTCATTCAAATCTTTGTATTTTGTGCCAGAAAAAACGCTGTCAACGTCCATTAAACCTTGATAGTAGCGAGTTCGTTTTGCAAGCGCAAGTTCTTTTTCTACCGAAGTTTGAACTTCGATGTCAAAGCAGCGCACAGTTCCGTCTTTTACGTAAACATCAAGGCGGATTCCGCGCGAATCGTAATCAACCTTGATAGATTTTTCCGCTTCTGGAATTTCGATTCTGTCGATTTTGATGTTCAAAAGCAGTTCCAGCATTTCTTTGCAGATGTCAGGATTAGTTTCCAAGTAGGTAAGCCTAAAAATTGCTAGCACAATTTTCTTCACGGCTTGCTATTCATCACGAAATCGGCACAGCCGATTTCTTTCATTTGCAAAAGATGTAATTGTCGGCAAAAGTCAGTCGCTCCCATTTTTCTGCGGGTGATAATTCGTTTTTATTTTGCATAAAAACCTCCTATATAGTAATAGGCGAAAAGTTGCAAAAAACGGAAATAAAACGCAGAAAAATTTGTAAAAAAGTAAAGATTTTTTTGAATTAACGACATTGCGAGAGCTTAGCAACTCCGTCATTGCGAGCCGATAGACGAAGCAATCTTGTTTATTTGTGAAAGCGATTTTTGAAAAATAGAGATGTGAATGAATGAAATATAAAAAATTTTGTATTTTTAGGAAAATAAAATGAATACATCTCAAAATGAACCAAGAATTATACTAAAAAATGAAAAAGGTCAATTTTTGAAACATATAAAATTAGGTAAAAATTTTTTATTCCAAATAGACGAGATGTCTGTAGACTTAAATAATCTTCTAAATCAAAGTAATGAATTAAATCAAGCTATTTGTTTATTGAATTGGAAAATTAATTCACTATTAGCTAATAAAATACTTTTTTATTACCAAGGAATAGAGTTTACGAGAGATGATATAAAACAATCCCCTAATTCAATTTCTAATTTTATAAGCGTTATTGAAAACATAAACAGTACTCTATGTTCTTTAATTTATGATTTTTCAAGTAACAGAGAAAGTGGTGATCCAAAAGTAATCCATGACCATATTATTTTTTTAGTTACCATATATAAAAAACTGTATTCGATAAAATCCTTTAAATCATTGCTATCTGTAAAACAACAAGAAATGGTAGAAACACAGTTTCAGAAGTGTTTCTCTATGTTTAACAATTTAATAGACAATGCAATTTTAAATAATCGCTGGTCTGGCATTTTTGATTTTATATGCATTTTATTCGATATGGGTGAATTGAACTACTCATCAAACTATAATACAGCTTATTTACAAAATTGTCGTTTCGACTTTGAAAATTTGAGTGAAAATATAAAAAAAACGCAAACAGTGAAAAGAATTAATTAAAACTACTACTAGAAGGATGGGAAAAACAAAGATAAAATGGAATTTAACCAGCAGTCCCTCAAAAAAAACGCAATTCTCAACACTATAAAAACCTTGATGAGTTTGATTTTTCCGCTTATCACATTTCCGTATGCGTCTAGGATTTTGCTTCCAGAGGGACTTGGAAAAGTAAATTTTGCACTTTCAATCATCTCATACTTTGCGATTATTTCGTCTTTAGGAATTGAAAACTACGGAATAAGAGAAGCGGCAAAAATTCGTGATAATAAAATTCAACTAAGCCAGTTTTCTAAAGAAATATTTTTCATAAATATTGTTTCAACTATTGTTGCGTACATTCTACTTTTTGTAGCTATCGCATTAGTTCCGAAATTCCATGAATATAAAACACTTCTTTATGTTACAAGTGCAACAATTTTATTCACGACACTCGGAATGAACTGGCTTTATTCTGCAGTTGAAGATTATCTTTACATAACAGTACGCAGCATTGCTTTTCAAATCTTAAGCCTTGTTCTTTTATTTGTTCTTGTGAAAACAAAAGATGATTATGTAAAATATGCGGCGATTTCTGTCGTTTCAAATGTCGGCTCAAATCTGCTTAACTTTATTCACTCAAGGAAATATATAACTTTTAAAACTGATCTTGCTCTTCAAATTAAAAAACATATAAAGCCTATTTTTATTTTGTTTGCAATGGCAGTTGCTGTAAAAATTTATACAGCATTAGACACGACGATGTTAGGTTTCTTAAAAGGTGACTTTGAAGTTGGAATTTACACCGCTGCAACAAAAATCAACAAAATTGTTCTTTCTCTTGTTATTGCAGTAACAACAGTAATGCTTCCCCGACTTTCATACTATGCAAAAGACGAAAATAAAACAAAATTTATTGAACTTTCATACAAAGGTTTTGATTTTCTGCTTTTGCTTTCAATTCCTTGTACCATCGGGCTTTCGCTTTTAAGTGAACCGATTATAAATATTTTCTGCGGACAAGGTTACACTGAAGCTATTCTTCCCATGAGAATAATGAACCCAATAATAATAATCATTGGAATGAGTTCTTATGTTGGAGTTAACATTTTTCTATCAATAAACAAAGAAATCTACAAATTATATTCAACAATTGCAGGTGCTGTTATCAATTTTGCATTAAACTCAATTCTTATTCCAAAATATGGAGTAATTGGTGCTTCCGTTGCCACAGTAATTTCTGAAGGAACTGTAACGATTGTTCAACTTGTTCTTCTTAAAAAATTTCTAAAAATAAAGCCTATCTTATTTAAATTTTTAATTTACTTATTTAATTCAATAATAATGGCAATTCCAGTTATTCTCTGTTTGATTTTTATAAAAACAGAATGGCTAAAACTTGTTCTTGGCACAATTTCTGGAATCGGAGTTTATTTTTTATTGCTTTTTGTTGAGAAAAATCCATTTGTAAAAGAAACAATCAATGCTTTGAAAAAAGGAAAAAACGTATGAATGAAAATATAAAAGTAAGCATTATATTGCCAATTTATAATGTGGAAAAATACATAAAAGAATGTTTAGATTCAATTCTTTTGCAAACACATAAAAATCTTGAAATTATACTCGTTGATGACGGCTCGCCTGATTCTTGCGGAAAAATCATAGATGATTATGAAAAAAAAGAAGAACGCATAAAAACAATTCATAAGGAAAATGATGGTGTAAGTTCTGCAAGAAATGAAGGATTAAAAATTGCAACTGGCGAATATATATGTTTTGCAGATCCAGATGATTATTTAATGAATGATTATGTCGATTATCTTTTGGATTTGGCACTGAAAAACAATACGGAAATTGCCTTGACAAAAGATATGTACAGTTCTTTTGATAAAAAAGAGAGTTTTAATAATACAATCGAAATAGAAACTCCTGAAGAAATCACAGTTGACATTTTAATGCATAAAGTTCCAATTGGTGTTTATTGCAAAATTTTTAAAAAATCACTCTTAGATAAATATAGAATTCGTTTTCGCGAAGATGTTTATATTGGAGAGGGCTTTAATTTTAACACTTTCGCTTTTCAAAGAGCAAATAAGATTGCTGTTGGATATAAAAGAATATATTTTTATCGAACTGACAATCAAAACTCAGCGGTTTCAAAATTTAATCCAAATAAATGGGAAAACGCTTTATATGCTTTGGACTGCATAGAATCAGATTTAATCATAAAGACAAAATCAGTTTTTAATGCGATGAATTATGCAAAATGGTTTGACGGATGCTTTGTATTAAGTCAAATTGCAAAAAACGATGCTTATTCATTATGCAAAGACTTAACGAATAAATGCAAATTTTATGTCAGAAAATATTTTAAATATGTATTTAAAACAAAAACTTCTTTGAAGCAAAAGATAAAAGCTTTGATGTTTTATTTTGAACCAATTGTTTGTTCAAAAATATTTTATAGCAAGTAGGTTAAATTTATGAAAATCGGAATTCTTTCAATGCAAAAAGTTATAAATTACGGCTCTTTTCTGCAAGCGTATGGACTACAAAAACTTATTAAGTCCATTTGTCCAGAAGAAGAAATAAATTTTATCGACATTATTCCAGGAAGGAAACTTGAGATTAACAATATTTCTAAAAGTCAAAAAATCAAAAACATTTTATCTGCTATAAAAAGCGGTCAATTCTTTGAAAAACTAAAAGACAAGAGTTTTATGAAGAACTTGGAAAATCAATTTGAAAAAGATTTTTTTTCGTTATTAAATTTGAACACAGAAAATAATTCTAAACATTATTCGACTGTTGTAATTGGAAGCGACGAAGTTTTTAACTGCTGCCAAAAGCCTTCACCAGCGTGGGGATTTTCAACTCAACTTTTAGGCAATGTGGAAAATGCAGACAATGTGTTTTCTTATGCAGCATCTTTTGGAGCGACAACTTATGATGACATTTTAAAAACAGGAATTTTAGATGAAGTGAAAGATAATCTTTCAAAACTTTCGGCAATTTCTGTTCGTGATGACAATTCTAAAAATCTGATTCAAAAAATCATAAACAAAGAACAAGAAATTCATTTAGATCCTGTTTTAATAAGTGATTTTGAGGATGAAATAGAATCTTCAAATGATTTTCATTCCGACAAAAAATTTATGATTGTCTATTCATACGCAGGAAGAATCAACAATCATAAAGAAATCAAGAACATAAAAACCTTTGCAAAAAAGAATGATTTAAAAATCTACACAATTTTTTGTCGCTATAAATGGGCAGACAAAACAATAATTCCAGAAACACCGTTCCAACTTCTAAAAATATTCAGGCAAGCAGAATTTGTTGTTTCAGACACATTTCATGGAACAATTTTTTCAATCATCTCACACAGAAAATTCTGCACACTTGTAAGAGATTCAAACAAAGAAAAAATGAAGAGTTTGTTAAAAAAATTCAATTTAGAATCTCAAGCCGTTTTTGACTCTGACGAGTTGGAAAAGAAAATAACGCAAGATATTGATTATAACGCTGTGGATAATATTCGTGCAACAGAAAGAAATCGCAGCCTGGAATATTTGAAGGTGAATTTGAGGTAAAAAAACTATGAAAAACATTGCAATTCTTATTGGTGATATTTCTTGTAGTGCTGGAACAGAAAGAGCTGTTACGAATCTTTCTAATATTCTTCAGAACAGTGTAAATTATCAGGTAATTATAATCAGCCAATATTCAAAAAATGGACAAAAATGCTACTACTCTTTAAATTCCTCTGTAAAAATTGAGCATTTGGAAATGACAAATAATGGCTTGTTAAGCAGACTAAAATCTTCAAAAATTTTTCTGAGCAAAATAACTGACATCTGTATTCGTTATAAAATTGATGTCATTATAGGCACAACTCACGGTTATAACATCCAACTACCAAAATTAAAAATCACTGTAAAAAAAATTGGATGTGAACATCTAAATTACAACGCATCTCCATGGTATAGCCGAATTTTAAGAAAAATCGCTTATCCAAAACTAGACGCTGTAGTTTGTCTAACAAAAAAAGATTCTGAAAAATATAACTTTGTAGATAAAAACAAAGTATTTGTTATTCCCAATTCACTGTCTTTCAGTGTTAAAACTCCTGCAATACTTGAAAATAAAAGAATAATTGCTATTGGAAGATTAACAAAACAAAAAGGCTGGGATTATCTTGTTACCGCCGCAAAAAAAATTAAAGAAAAAATTCCTGACTGGCACATTAATATATATGGTTCTGGAGAAGAAAAAGAATCTTTATTTAAACAAATGAAAAATAATCACACTGATGATTTCATTACAATTCACGAACCGACTCCGAACATAAAAGATGAAATGCTTTCTTCTTCCATAATGATTGAAACTTCCCGTTGGGAAGGATTGCCTATGGTTTTGGTCGAAGGTGAAGCATGCGGACTTCCAATAGTTGGATTTGATTGTCCAGAAGGACCTGGCGACATAATAAATGACGGTGAATGCGGATATTTGGTTTCTGCAGGTGATATAGAAAAATTTGCTGGCTGCGTAGTTAAAATTGCTAAAGACTCTGAATTACGAAAGCAAATGGGAAAAAGAAGTTTTGAGCTTTCGGAAAGGTTTTCTCCTGAAATGATTGGAGAAAAATGGTTTGAGTTAATTGAGACATTAACTTTCGGAAATATGAAATGATAAAAATAAGTCAAAAGACTAAAAATAAAAGAATCATATATTTAGTTACACTCATTTTAATGATATTAGCCATTATGATTCTTACAAAAATGAATAATGACAATAAAAATTCCTCGATTATCTTTACATATCTATTTAATGGTTGCATTTGGCTTTTCTTATTTATTAGAGAAGTAAAGAAGAGAGCATATTCTTTAATTATGATGCAATGGCTTTTTTGCATTTTCTTTTTTGCATTAGCACCACTTATACAATATATTGTAGGCTATTTCCCTTGGATAAGTACTCGTCCTGATGAAATTTTGATAAGAGCAAATTTGTTATTAACCGCTTGGACAATAGCAGTTCAAATAGGAATTTATTTAGGAAAATATCGGAAAAGACATTATGGAAGATATATTTATAGACCATGGACTAATTTTTCAAAACTATTACCAATTTTAACTTTCTTTTGTTTTTTTAATTTAGCTTTTAGGATTATAACTATAGGTCCAACAAATATGCTTCTTAGAGAAACAAACAAAAGCGTTCAAATGGCTTCGAACGGTTCTCTTTCTTTATTTATCTTAAACACAATTCAAGCATTAGTTTATTTTACAACAGCTTTGTCACTCGTCAAATACCGGCTACAACATAAAACTATTATTTGGGCATTGTTGAATTGTACATTTCTTTTATTTTCGTACTTTCCTACTGGCATGGCTAGATTTGTTGTTGCTGTTCTATATCTTGGTGCTATATTAACATATTTTACAAATTTTAGAAAAAATAGGTTTTTCATACTTTTATTTATAGCAAGTTTTATCATTATTTTGCCATTTTTTAGTGCATTTAGAACAACTGCAAATTCTTTTAATATAGGTCTTATAATGCGCAATGTGTTAGTAAATTTAATTGAAAATTGGCTAAAACTTGACTATGACGCTTATACATTGTTTTCATTAACTTTAGAGTACGTTGATGAATTTGGCATAGGAAAAGGAATACACATTTTATCTGATCTTCTATTTTGGGTTCCTCGTTCATTATGGTCTGGAAAAGCTTATTCAGGAAGCTATGAAATTGCACATGCAAGGCATCTGTTTGATAATCTTTCTTTTCCATTTCCTGCACTCGGTTATATGGACGGCGGATTCTTAGGATTGTTTATACTTGACATCGTAGTCGGAATTATAATGAAGAAATTTGATGACTCATATTGGGAAAAATTAGATATATATGGAACAACTTTTAGACCAATTGATGTGCTTTATCCAGCTGTTCTGATTTATTGGTTTTTCATGTGTCGTGGAGATATTTTCTATATTTTATCCTATCTAACATCTTATTTGTTTGCATGGTTTTTAATTGTTCTATTAAGTAGGAATAAAAGAATAATTGTTTCTGATTCAAATACATCACAAAATCTCAACTATTTGCCAAAAAGGAGATAAACAGAAATGAACCTCATACAAACTCTAAAATCCGACCTTACCCGGATAACAAAGCCGACAATCAGAGGCTTCCTCAAAACCTACTTTTTTCCACGGGGGGGGGTATTCAGATATGTAGTATGGTTTAGGATTATGCAAAAAGCAAAGAGCAACAGAATCTTGAAAATCACACTTGGTTTTCCGATTTACTTAATTCACCGTCACTATGAATATAAATACGGAATTCATGCGAACACAAATATCGAAGTTGGAGAAGGTTTGTTTATCGTGCACGGAGATGGAGTTCACTTGAACTGCACAAAAATCGGAAAGAATTTTACTTGCTATCAAGGAGCAACACTTGGAGCAAACAAAGGCGGTATTCCAACAGTCGGCGACAATGTTACAGTTTACACAAACGCAGTTGTTGTTGGAAACATTCATTTAGGAGACAGCTGCACTGTCGGTGCAAATGCGTATATGGACAAAGATGTGCCTGAAAATGCAGTCGTCGCGGGAATTCCTGCAAAAATTATTAAAATAAAAGAATAATTTTTGTATCTTGCCACTTACTTTAATTTTGTTGTAATATTATGCAATATATGTCTAATTTTAATACAAATCTAAAGTTTTTATTTTCTCGTCCGCAAAATACTGTGGTAACAGCAAAAAGTCTTTCTGGTTCCGGAATCAAGCATTACGAAATCTTGCGTTTTGAAAAAAACGGCATTATAAAACGACTTTCTAACGGTGCGTATTCAAGGTTCAATGAAAATCCAGATATTTTTGGAGCAATTTATTCGCTTCAAACTGATTTGAAGCAAACATCGCACATTGGAGGACGAACAGTATTGTCTATTGTTTATGGAAAAACTCAATATGCTGCTGAGCATAAAAAAGAAATCTTTAGCAATAAGCATGAAACTTTCCCTACTTGGTTTAAAAATATCTACAAAGACTCTTATACGCAGTTTATGACAGATTTTATTCCAGCTACAGAAAGTTTAGAAGAATGGAATCACGACGGTTACAAAATGCTAGTTTCTTCTTTAGAGCGTGCTTTGCTTGAAGTTATGTATCTGATTCCAAATTATGTTTCATCAGAAGAGGCCTTTGAAATTATGCAACTTGCAACATCAATTCGACCGACAGAAATGCAGAATCTTCTTGAAAACTGCAAATCGATAAAAGCAAAAAGACTTTTGTTATGCTTCGCCGACTTATGCGGACATCAATGGTTTCCACGTCTGAACATAGAAAAAATAGATTTAGGTTCTGGCATAAGAGAAATAACAAAAGGCGGAAAACTGAATTCAAAATATAATCTTGTTTTACCGGAAAACTTGGAGAGTTTATGATATACGAAAAATATATTGACCAGGCAAAGCTTTTGCTTGAAGTTCTGCCAGTGATTGCAAAAGAAAAATGTTTTGCCTTAAAAGGCGGAACAGCGATAAATATGTTCTACAACAATTTGCCACGACTTTCCGTTGATATTGATTTAGTCTACACAATCATAGAAAACCGCGAGGAATCTTTTAAGAATATAAATAATGAATTGAAAAGATTAAAAACGGAACTTGAAAAACTGAAATTTTCAGCGAACATAACAGGAGCAAGTCTGGAACAAAAAATCATCTGTTCAAATGGCAAAGTTTCAATAAAGATTGAGCCAAACTATACGCTTAGAGGAACAATTCTTCCAGTTGAATATATTGATGTTTGTCCCAAAGTGGAAGAAAATTTTTCTTATGCAAAGATGAATGTTCTTGCAAGAGATGAAGTTTATGCAGGAAAAATCTGTGCCGCCCTTGACCGTCAGCATCCAAGAGATTTGTTTGATATAAATCAGCTTTACAAAAACGGAGGAATCACACAAAGAATGGCTGATGTTTTTTTGTATTATCTTTTAGGTCATAACCGTCCTGCTCATGAACTTTTAAACTGCAATATCCGCGATATGAAAGCTGTAATGAAAAATGAATTTTCCGGAATGAGTGATATTCCTTTTTCGTATGAAGAGTACGTTGAAACTTTACAACAATTGAAATCTGATTTGTTAAAACTATTAGAGCCTCATTATGATTTTTTGCTTGATTTTGTTCAGCTTAAAGCAGATTATTCAAAAAGTCCTTTTTCGCAAGCGGAAAATCTTCCTGCAATTCAATGGAAAATAAAAAATCTTGAAATTTTAAAAGAAAAAAATTTTAAGAAATTTGAATTGCAACATAAAGCACTTGAAAAATTGGTAAATAAAAAATAGGAAGCATTTTATGAAAAACACAATCATCATCTCCGCAGTAAACCTCGTAAACGGCGGAACTTTCACAATCCTAAAGGAATGTCTTTCTCAGATTTCAAAGTCCGCAACATTTGCTGGCTGGAAAATTATTGCTCTTGTTCATTCTGCTAAAAATCTTGAAAAGTGCGAAAACATTGAATACATCTCGTTTCCACTTGCAAAGAAAAACTACATTTTCCGCTGCTTTTATGAATACATTTACTTTTACTTTCTTTCGCTAACGTTAAAGCCGAAAATCTGGTTTTCGCTCCACGATATGTCGCCAAATGTAAAGGCAGAAAAACGTTTTGTCTATATGCACAATCCAATGCCGTTCTGCAAGCATTTTGCAGGTGAAAAACTTGGAATAAAACTAAAACTGTTTGCTCGCTTTTACAAACTTGTTTACAAAATCAATGCGAAGAAAAATACAGCAATCATAGTTCAGCAAGACTGGATTCGAGACGAAATTTCAAAACTGTGTAAGGTTCCTAAAGAAAATATCATTGTCGCCTACCCTGAAATACAAGAACGTAAAATTTCTTCAGAATACGAAAAAGGACTTTTCTTTTTTGCGTCTGTTCCACGCCCTTTCAAAAACTTTGAAGTTATCTGCAAGGCGGATGAAATTCTTGAAAAGATAGAAAAGCTGCCAGAAAATTATAAAATTGTTCTTACTTTTAACGGCACAGAAAATAGTTACGCAAAAAATCTATACGAAAAATATTCACGTTTAAAGCATATTGAATTTGCTGGAGTTCTGACGCAAGAAAAAGTTTATGAATATTACAGCAAGGCAGAAGCCTTAATTTTTCCAAGTCGCCTTGAAACTTGGGGACTTGCCATTTCTGAGTTCAAGCCTTCTGAGAAAAAAATGATTATCGCAGATTTGTCATACGCACACGAAACTGCGAACAAAGCAAAAAGCGTCGCTTGGTTTGCTCCAGATGACGCAGAAAAACTTGCTGCAATTATTAAGAATATCTTGAAAGAAGATTTTTCTGACTTTGCACCTGTAGAAAATAAAAAAATAAATTCACCACATACAAAAAACTGGGAAGAATTATTTGAATTGATGATGTAAAAGTTATAAAAAGATGCTAACTGAAATAGCATTTTCAGTTAGCATCTTTTTTATCTTTCTTTATTTGCCTGTGACAAAACCGACCCTGCAAAAGATTTTGTATCTTTGCTGTATTTATTGCTTTTTAAAACACGAGAAGCTAAATCTTCGAGTTCACTTCCTGTTTGCTTCTTTGAATTTGACTGTGATAAAGCAGACCCTGCCAATCTTTTTGAAATCACAGAAGAATTCTCGTCATTTAATTTTTTTGCTGCCAATGCTGCAATTGTATTCGATGTATGCTTAGGATTTTTATTCATCTTGTAATCTCCACTTTTTACTTATCATCTCATAGAAATAAATATTTTTGTTGTGCAATAAAATTTTATTCCACAACAATAATCTTTTTTCCTTGCAGAAAAATCATTTTATCCTAGCACAAAAACAATTTTTCGTGCTAGAATAACTAAATAACAAACAAGAAAAATCAGTGTGCAAGGCTGATTTTTCCGTTTGTAAGCTTTACGACGAGCTTTTTGAAGAAGCTGCTTTCTTGTAGACTGTCGATTTCAATTTAGACTTTATTTTTACGCTAGGTCTAAAAAGGATTTTTGCCTGCAAGATGTCTTTTTCAGACACTGCTTCTTCAGTTGCTTCGCCTTTAGTGTCAAATCCGAGCCTAAATATTCCCAACCGGTCAATCTTCACAGTTTCGCCGTTCATAAGATGTCGCGGCAAAAGTTCCATCAAGCTTCCAATGACTGCGTGAATGTCAGCGGCGTTTATCGAAGAGGAGTAAGAAATCTCTGTCGCAAGTTCGTCTTCAGTTACCTGCTTTCCCCAGACTGGCTGAGGATAAAAGAGCTTCTCTTCGCGTTTTTGTGGATTTGCACGTTTAGTTACTTTATAGTCCATGTTCGTTCTTCTCCTTGAAATTTATCACAGTATGTCCGTTCCTAGAAAACGGCTCCGCAAAACTTGCGGCAAAGAGAACATTGCACTTTATTCTCTTACACTAACACAATCATAAAATATAAAACATTTTAAATCAAGTGTTTAATTTTAATTTTTGAGTATTTTTCACAAATATTAAAATTATAATTGACAAAGATCTTAAAAAATGATAAATTAAGTAATCTTTTCGGAAGGGGAAAAGGTGTTTTTATGCTCGTAAGTTTTTCATGTTCAAATGTGCGTTCCATAAAGGAAAAAATTAATTTTACAATGGAATCTTCCACAGATAAAAGCCAGAACGAAAATCTTATTTATGATAAAACTTTAAATAAAGATTATCTAAGATTTTCCGCAGTTTTTGGCGAAAACGGTTCTGGCAAAACAAGTTTTTTAATTGCACTTTCGCTTCTACACAACATAATTCTTTCTAATCCGAACCTTTTGCACGGTCAGCCTCTTTTAACCATACCGCACAAACTTTCTTTAGACGAGCCAACAAGTTTTGAAATTGTGTTTATTCAAAATGCAGTTCGCTACAGATATTTTCTTGAATACAAAGGAAATACAATTTTAAAAGAAAAACTTGAATACTGGCCGAACGGACGGGTCGCTTCTATTTTTGAAAGGAACAGGAATATCGTCACAGTTCCGCTCGCTTTTTCAAAAATCAACCAGATTGTAAGCAACAAATGCGACACAAATAAACTGATTTTCGTTCTTGCCTCGCAGGAAACGCCTTACAAAGAACTTAAAGACGCAATTTCGTTTTTTACGCAGAATCTTGTAATTTATTCTCCCGGACCTAACAACTGGTTTGATTATTCCGCAAATCAAATTGAAAAAAATCCAGAAACGAAGCAAAAGGTTCTTGATTTTTTGAACAGCATCGGCGTAAAGGCAAAAGATATAAAATCTCATGTTGAGCAGCGTCTTTTAAGACCGAATGAAATTCCGCTTGAATTTGGCGACCAGTTCAGAAATCTTGCAATGAGCCAAATGGCGACTTTTTCCCATCTTGAGCTTGACTACGGCGATTTTTCAGTTGATTATAATGAAGAAAGTTCCGGTGTTCAGTCGCTCTTGCAGTTTTTGTGTCCGCTTTTTGATATTTTTGATAATGGGAAAATCTTTGTCTGTGATGAAATTGAGCAGCACTTGCATCCGACCGCCATCAGAAAAATCATCGAAATTTTCAACTCAAACAAAAAAAGCAATGCGCAAGTTATTCTTACAACACACGACATTGATTTGCTCGACATAAATCTTCTTCGCCGCGACCAGATTTGGTTTTCGTATATGAAAGAAAATCATTCTTCAGAAATTTTTCGTCTTTCTGATGTAAAAGGCGTTAGAAAAGACGACAATTTGAAGAAAAACTATCTTGAAGGAAAATACAAACAAATGTGGATTGAACAGAACAAATCTGCAAAACAATAGATTTTTCTATTCTTCAACATTATAATTCTTTATATGACAGACGAGCAAAAGGAAGATTTATATCAAATTCAAGTGCGGCTTTTTAGGCTTTTTCAGCTAAAACGGAATCTTACAGGCACGGAATGTAGCACAATCTTCAAAAAATATGACATTTACAGCTATATCGAAACTTGCTATGAAATTTTTCACACTCAAGGCGATGAATCAAGTCTTTGCGATATAGAAGAATATCTTAAAAATCAAGGATATAAAAAATGATATTAAAAAACGGAATTATTTTATATCACGGAAGTTACACGAAAATTGAAAAGATAGATTTATCAAAATGCCAGCAAGGTAAAGATTTTGGCTCAGGATTTTATCTTTCGACCGATTATAATCAGGCGAAAAAATTTATAAGAACTTCAATCGCAAAAGCAGTAAAAAACAAGATAATTCTAGAAAACACAAATACAGGTTTTATAAGCAATTTTAAGTTTTCTGAAATCGCAGCTGTAAAAATGTTTGAATTTAAAAAAACAGATAAAAACTGGCTTCATTTTGTCGCAGGAAATCGATGCAAAGGAATTTTCGAAGACGAGCTAAAAAAATATGAATCTTACGATATTATTTCTGGAAAAATTGCAAATGATGCAACTAACCGAGTGATAACTGCATATCTAAATGGCGTTTACGGACAAATCGGAAGTTCTTTTGCCGACAGAACTGCAATAGAATTGTTGCTGCCAAACAAACTGACAAATCAAGTTTGCTTTAGAACAGAAAAATCGCTTTATTGTCTTTCTTTTTTGCAAGCGGAGAAAATAGCCTTATGAAACCAAGTGAAAACGAATACACAATGGAAACTCTTGCCGCACTTTCTGGCAAAGTAATTGCAAAAAGACTAAAGATTTCAAACATACAAGGCTTTGACGCTCTTATGAACTCAAAAACTGGCGAAATGCTTTTTGACGACAACTATGTTTTTTGGCAGAACGGACCAGACTACATTGCAAATGAATATTTTTTAGAAAAAGAAACGAACAATGATAAAAACAATCTAAGCACATAAAAAAAAGTTTTATTTTATCCCAAGCCAATATTCCATAAAGCCCTTCTTTTTAAGGCGACTGAATCGGAAAGAACCCGATTATAAAAAACACATCGCACAGCCATTTCCCTTATTCTTAAAAAATCCGCTGAATCCGTCAGAACCATATTGACTTTTTGGCTTCCATAAATTATTATCGTGTATACATTTTGTTGCCGATGCAAAGGATTTTTTTTTCATACGGCAAGATGTTTTTTCCTTGCGGAAATAGCTCAGTGGTAGAGCGCCACCTTGCCAAGGTGGATGTCGCGGGT
>CAZSHF010000008.1:0-53829 GCA_964606655.1 uncultured Treponema sp. | reverse complement strand
TTCGTCAGTTCGTCAGTTCGTCAGTTCGTCAGTTCGTCAGTTCGTCAGTTCGTCAGTTCGTCAGTTCGTCAGTTCGTCAGTTCGTCAGTTCGTCACTGACATATTTCCGCATTTTAAAAAAACAGATTTCCCGAAAGGCAGGCCTCAGTCCGAAAGCCTTCCGGGATTTTTTTTATCTCAAGCAAAACCAGAAATCCGTCTGCATTCGGTTCCGGGTTCATTCAGGAATCTTCGGCAGACGGATTTTCTGTTTTTAAAGAATTCCCTGGAAAATCTTAAAAGATTCTTTCGGAATTCGCAAAAATAATTTCATCGTAACAGGAGGATGAGTTAAGATGAAAAAACTTTCAAAACTTTTTGCCGCCGCTTTTGCGCTTGGAACAGCCTTTGCGCTTTCCGCCTGCAAAACGGACGCGCCGCTCGAGCCTTCGGAAACCCCGAGAGTTTCCGCTGTGACATTCAAGACAGCCGCGACTGAAAAAGGCGTGAGCGTTTCGATGCAGACAGAAACAGAAGGCGCGGAAATCCGCTACACGACAGACGAGACAACGCCGACAAAAGAAAGCGCGCTGTACGAAAACGCTGTTGAAGTCACATCGGACACAACTTTCATGGCGGCCGCTTTCAAAGACGGAATGGAGCAGAGCCTTGTCTCCTACGCGAAAGTTTCAGTCACGACAAAGACCATCACAGAAGAAAAAACTGTTCCAGAAGAGCCATCCGAAGGAAAGCCTCTGGAAATCAGCCTGGCTTCTTCCGCTAAGTACAGGACCAACGGGGAAGAAAAGACAAGCGTGACTGTAACCGCCACGGTAAAAACCCAAGGAACAGTAAAGAATGTCGTCTACAAAAAAGACGGAAGCATAAACGCGGCGGCTCTTCTTTCTGACACTGACGCGCTAAAAGCCCAAGAGGATTCAGGCGACAACACAAAATGGACTTTCACAATCGAACTGGCTGACGAAAGTTCGGAGGGAACTTACACAGTGGCGGCGGCTGACAGCGCAGGCAGAAGAGAGACAAGCCAGATTGAAATCAAAGGCTTAGCCAGTTTTGTCGCGCTTGAAGGCGGCACATTCAAGTACACAGATGAAAACGCGCTTTCGCCTGAATCAAAAGTATTCATAAGCGGAAGAGAAATAACAATAGGCGGCCTGATTGTGTGCGACCACGAGACGACGCAGAAAGAATATGAAACATACTGCAAATACGGCGGAACCAAGCCGAGCGACACTTACGGAATCGGCGACAATTTTCCTGCGTATTTTGTAAACTGGTACGACGCTGTCCTTTACTGCAACCTGCGTTCAGCCGCGGAAGGGTTCACGCCTGCGTATTCAATCGGCGGAAAAACCGACCCTTCAGAATGGCCTGGCATTTCAAGCGAAACTGCTGACGGAACTGTAAAATACTCAGGTCCGGGAACTACAAACAGCGACTGGGACGCTCTGGTCTTCAACACAGACGCAGACGGCTACCGCCTTCCGACCGAAGCGGAATGGGAGTACATAGCGCGCTGCGGAAACAAAAACAGCGACGAATACACCCAAGGCGGGCAATGGTATAAAGAAAATTCAGGCGAAAAAGCGCATGAAGTAAAGACAAAAACGCCGTCTTCTATCGGCATCTACGATATGAGGGGAAATGTAAGAGAATTGTGCTATGACTGGTATGCCGACAAAATAACAGAATCGACTCCTGCAACCGGTCCGGATTCTGGAACCCAGCGTGTAGCGCGTGGTGGCGGATTCAGCAGCCCCGCTTCAGCTGTAACTCTATACGCAACTACTAATTTATTTCCAATCAACAAATTGCAGTCCACTGGTTTCCGTGTAGTGCGCAACGCAAAATAGCATTTTCCAACACGGTGGTTGAGGTTCTCGTACCGAAAGGCGCGCAAGCAACCGCCGCGCATTTTAGAAGCACAGCAAAAATAAACTGTCATTTCAGGAGAAAATTAATGAAAAGACTTTTAATTTCCATGATTTCCCTTGCGGTGATCATGCAAGCAAACCTGTCCGCGCAGGCAAAAGCGGACAATCCGAACACAAAAGCCACGCTTTATGTCTCCCAGTCAAACGGAAGCAACAGGAACGACGGCTCAAAATCTTCTCCGTTCAAGAATCTCCAGAAGGCTCTTGACGCGGCGGATGAAGGAAGCACAATCCTTGTCGCTGAAGGAAACTACTACGGCCTTATGAACAGCGGAAACATAATCATCACAAAGCCTGTCACAATCATGGGAGGATACAACAACGCGTTCTCTGAAAGAGACATCCTTAAAAACCGCACAATGGTCCAGCCGACAGTTGAAAGCAACGGAAGCGCCCAGGGCCGAGGAACAATCCAGATAAGAAGCGTGGTCGCGCCTGATTCATACGTCATCATCGACGGTCTTATTATGGACAGGGGAAACTCGATTTCCTACAACGCAGGCGGCGAAGGAAAGCCTGAGGGAGTCCAGAGCGGACAGATGAATCCTATCGGAACCAAAGGGCTTGGAGGGCCTGACCTAACAACAAGAGATGTCCTTACAAACGAGACGAACATGATTTACCTTGACGGCGACAAGGGAATCGTGAACAGCACAAACATCATCGTCCGCAACTGCGCCTTCATCAACGCCCCGAACTACGGAATCGTAGGGCTTATGAAAGGCGGCTCAATAACTGTGGACAACAACATCTTTGTGAACATCAGAATGGCGACAATGGATGTCCGCGGCTCAGACCCGAACGTGATGACAACAGTTGACTTCAGGAACAACACAGTGATGTTTGTCTGGAGCCGCACAAGGGCGCTGGACACAATGGGCTACGGATTCCGCTACATAACAGGAACTTCCTGCAACGTGGAGAACAACATCTTCGGATGCGCCTGCTTTTCCGCGCTCGACAGGACACACATCGACAGCAACAAGGCGCGCGAGGCAAAACGCGTGGACACAAGCGTAAACAACCTCTTCTTTCTGAACCGTCTTACAGACCTGTGCCTTCCGGGCGGAGGCTCGTTCCTAAGAGTAAGGGCGGAAGACTTTGACGATGTCGAGGCATTGGCGAAAGTCTCGGGAAACAGGACGATGACAGACCCGTCCGCTTTCAAGGGAAAAATAAACTCCGCTTACCTTGCAGGATTCATAAACATAAAGAGCAGCCAGACTTTGAGCGTGGACTACGACAGCACAGCGAACCAGTTCAACAGGGCGCTCGGTCTGAACATCCAGGGAACAGGAAAAACGACCGCATCGATGTTCGCGAACCGCTATCCTTGGGAAGAGGCTCTGAACCTGTTCGGCGCGGTGAAAGGAGTCGGCGCACAGCGTCCGTAAAGCCTTTCCGTTTTCTTTCACCAAAAGAATCCGAAAATTCTTTTTGAAGAAGCCTTTACAAAACAGGAAGAACGCCGCGCGCGGCTGTACAAAAAAAGCGGCGTTCTTCTTGCCATTTTTGTCATTCGAACATTTTCTGAAAATATTTGTGCAGTTTTACGAAAACCATGTTACAATTTTAAACATTGCTTTCCAGAAAGTGAAAAAACAAACTTATAAAACGAGCATGAAAATGAAAAATGTCACAAGAACATCATCAGAAAAAGATTTCAGGATTGCGGTCCAGGAGATTTCAGAAGGAATAGTAAATCCGAGCCTTGTGCTCTTCTTTGCGCCTGAAAAAATCTTCCGTGAAACCGCAGAAGAGATAAAAATGCGTTTTCCGGACTCAAAATCTATGGGAACTACAAGCCAGCACACTTACGACAGCTCCGGATTCCACACATCTGAAGTCACAGCGACATATTTTTTTGACGGCATCGAATGCTCAGGAGACTTCATCCCTGAAATAAACACTTTCCCTTTAAAATACGCGCAGAGAATTCAGGATGCGATTTCAAGGCTTTCGTCAACGGAGAACACAATCTGCCTTTCTTTCACGACAGCGTACTCTAACAGCGAAGAGCTTGTCGCGACCGCGCTTGACACTGTCTGCTCGGAAAACGGAATCACAGTCGCAGGCGGAACGTCAGGAACAGTCGGCTATGAAGACGCAGGCACAATGGTTTCTCTGGACGGAAAAGTCTACGAGGATTCAACTGTATTTATGTGCATAAAAAACCTAGGCGGAAAAATCAGAGTCTACAAAGAGAATGTCTACATTCCGACCGACAAAAGATTCACCGCGACTTCAGTCGACATCAAGAACAGGATTGTCAGGGAGCTTGACAAAAAGCCTGCGACAGAGGCGCTTGAGGAAGCCCTGGGCTGCCCTTCTTCGGAACTGAAAAAACATCTTGAAAAACAGCCGATAGGACGCATAACTGACAATGAAATCTATATTTCCGCGATAGAAAAAATTCTTCCGGACAAATCCACAAAATGGAGCTCAAGAATCTACAACAACACAAAAGTTTCCCTTCTTGAGCTCGGAGACTACAAGACAATCGCTGAACAGACTGCAAAAAGGATTGAGAAGCTCACGCCTGAGCCTTCGCTGGTTTTTCTTATCCACTGCGACGCGCGGACAAATCTGTACGAACGGCTCGGATTCATCGATGATTTCACAGAAACATACAGCTCAAAGTTCAAGTCAGTCGCAGGATTTTCATCGCACGGAGAACAGCTTGGAAAAATCCATTTCAATCTGACTCTGCTCGCCGTTGTTTTTAAATAAAAAGACTTAACAAACAGACAGCGGACATATAGACACAACTCATTGTTTTCCTATATAGTATAAAAATACGTTTATATGTGTGTGTAGTTTTACGCACTAGGAGGATAGTTGGCATACGTTAATAATAACAATAAGGGACAGCGCGTAAACGAAATGATACGCGTCCGTGAGGTCAGACTTATCGACGACGAGGGCAACCAGAAAGGAATTGTTCCTACTCTGGAGGCCCTAAAACTTGCTAAGGAAAAAGATCTTGATCTTGTTGAAGTTTCACCGAATGCTAATCCGCCGGTCTGTAAAATTTTAGACTACGGCAAGTACAGGTTCGAACAGGAAAAAAAGCTCCGGGACGCCAGGAAGAACCAGAAAGTACTAAAGTTGAAGGAAATCCGGATGCAGCCGAAAATCGGCTCCGGGGATCTTGACACAAAAGCCAAACACGTACAGGAATTTTTGAACGAAGGGAACAAGGTAAAGGTCACAATCCGTTTCCGCGGACGAGAACTTGCCCACACAGAACTTGGTTACAATGTCCTGCAGGAAGTTTTAAAGAGGCTTACTTCCGCGTATGTTGTGGAAAAACAGCCAGCGATGGATGGAAAAACAATGTCCATGACGATTTCATCAAAAGCCAAATAATCTAACTTGAGGTTTAAGGAAATGCCTAAACAGAAGACAAAACGTGCCGCCGCAAAACGTTACTCTTTGACGGGTACGGGAAAAGTGAAGCACAAGAAGCAGAACCTTCGTCATATCCTGACAAAAAGGTCGCCGAAACGAAAGAGACAGCTCCGTGAAGCAGGTTATGTTGCAGAAGCTGACGCAAAGAAAATCAGAAAGCAGATGCTTCCATACGGTTAATAGGAGTAAGAAATGTCAAGAGCAATAGACGGAACAAAAAGAAAGAACCGCCGCAAGAAGATTCTGAAACTTGCAAAAGGTTTCCGCGGCGACAGAAAATCAAATTACAAAGCCGCAAAAGACGCTGTTGTAAAAGCGCTCTCGCACGCTTATGTTGACAGACGCGACCGCAAAGGCGATTTCAGGGCTTTGTGGATAAGCCGAATCAACGCGGCTGTCCGTGATGAAGGAATGACATATTCCACATTCATCAACGGCTGCGCAAAAGCGGGAATCGCAGTCAACCGGAAAGCGCTTTCAAATATGGCCATCGAAGACCCGACCGCTTTCAAAGCGGTTGTCGAAGCGGCTAAAAAAGCGCTTGCAAAATAACCGATAAGGAGTTTTAATCATGATTTCACTTGACCAGATTTTGCTTCTTGAGAAAAAAGTGGAGAGCGCTGTAGCGAAAATCGCGCAGCTGCAGGCTGAAAACGATGCTCTGCGCAGCAAATGTTCAGAGCTCACAAATGCGCTTTCAAGCAAGTCGGAGCAGCTTTCCACATTTGAACAGAACCAGTCTAAAATCGAAAGCGGAATCATGAACGCCCTCGACCGGCTCGCTTCAATCGAAAATTCAGCATTGAAAGCGGCCGGCCAGTTTTCAGAATACGCGCAGGAAAACACGGCTTCTGAAACAAGCAAAGAAAACACATTTTCTGCACAGAACACTCCGGACGTGCAGAACACTGCCCCGGCAGAGCCAGACAAAAACTCAAATCAGGGCGATATTTTCACAACAGAACAGACTCCGCCTGAAAGCAGCACGCAGACCGAAAACGAATCTTTTACACAAGACAGCCAGGATTATGACGATTCCGAGCCTGACGAAAACGCTCAGTTCGATATTTTTTAATCCGAAGGGAAATATCTATGGGAATGCTTCAGATTGACCTTCTGGGAACATCCTTTGCGATAAAATCGGACGAAGAGCAGGATTATCTTGACAGGCTTTTAAAGTATTACAGAAACCTTACAGAAAGCATTGAAAAAAAAGGCGCGTTCTCAAATCCGACCCAGATTGCGATAATGGCAGGAATCATGCTCTGCGACCAGGTTTACAGCGACAAAAAGAAAAAGGTCGAAATCCAGGAAGCGATTGAAAACAACACATTCGACTCGCGGATTGATGAAATCACACAGAATCTCATATCAAAAATAGACGCGGTTTTGTGATGCAAGACGAAAAAAAAGAAATTACGCTTCCAAAAATCTGGATTGACGCGGATTCTTGCCCTAAACCTGTAAGAGACATCGCGATACGCTTTTCCCGAAGAATGAATCCTGGAATAAAAGTTGTTTTTGTGGCGAACAGAGAAATTCCCGCCCGCTCAAAAGAGCATGAAATGGTTGTCTGCGAAAAAGAAAAAGACTCCGCGGACAATTACATCTTAATCCATGCATCTCAATCCGATATGGTTATCACAAAAGACATTCTTTTCGCGGAAAAACTTGTGGAAAAGGAAATATGCGCGATAAACGACCGCGGAACATATTTCAGCAAGGACAACATAGACGGCCTTGTGGAAGACAGGAATTTCAATCTCCAGCTGGCGGAAATAGGATTTGCAGGAACAAGCCGCCGCTCCTACAGCAAAAAGCATCTGGAAAAATTCATAAAATGCTTTGAAGAGCAGCTTTCAAGGCTTTTAAGAAAAGCCGGAGCTAATCCTCGTCAGGAATCGCGGCAAGAATCGCTAGGATGCGTTCCCTGATTTTCATAAACGCAAGGACAATTTCAGGGTCAAACTGCTTCCCTGACTCCTTTAGGATTTCCTGGAAAGCATCATCGACATTCCACGCTTCCTTGTAGCACCTTTTGTGAGAAAGGGCGTCAAAGACATCGGCGACAGCGACGATTCTTGCGGCAAGCGGAATCTCTTCTCCTTTCAAAGGACGCAGGACATTCACCGCTCCGCCGATTGAAAACCTGTCCTCAGGGGAAAAGCCGGAAGAACCTCCGGAATCTCCGCCTTCTTCCGTTCCGCTCATGTCGTTTTCGCAGGTGACAAGATTCTCAAGATCAAAAAAACCCGGATAGCCGCGTTCTCCGCCGTCGTAACGCTCATGATGATGAAGGGCGACATCTATTGTCATCTTGTCAAGAAAAGATTCAGGCGGATAAAAAAGCATCGCGCCCAGGCAAGTGTGTCCTTTCATCACATTGCGCTCATCTTCTGTGAAACGCGGGAAAGTCTTTTTCAGAATCACGTCAGATATTCCGACTTTTCCTATGTCGTGGAATTTCGCGGCGACTTTCAGATTGTCGCGGAAAATATTCTTCTCTGAATCCGGAATGTTTTTCTCAAAAGCGTACCTGTCATAAATCTCAAGGGCGAAGGTCGAAACCCGCTCGACATGAGGATAAGTCTCTTTAGGGTCGCGGAACTCTGACATCCTGAGCATCCGTTTTATCATGTTCTGGGTGCTGTAAGTGTGCTGAAGCGCGCGGACAGCAGGAATCGCAAGGCTGTTTATGTAACGCTCTGCGTCTGAATCAAAAGAAATCACATTCCCGCGCTTGTCTTTGGCGTTTATAATCTGAAGAACGCCCAGAAGAGTTCCTGACGCCATCTTAAGAGGAATCGTGTAAAGCGATTTTGTCCGGTAGTCTGTCGTGATGTCGGAGCTTTTGTTGAATTTGTAAGGAAGCTTGTCTGAAAGCTTATAAGCGTCCTTTATGTTCAGAGATTTTTTTGTCGAAGCCACATAGCCTGAAATCGATGTCTCGTCAATCGGGAAAGAAAAAAAAGTGTACGGAAGCTTCTCGCCGTGCGAAAGCTTTTTAAGCAAAGTGTCGTTCTGCGAATATTTTATCTGAAGGCTCTGCCCGTTGTTCCCTGAAACGACATAAATCGAGCCTGCGTCCGCGTTGACAATCTTTCTCGCCTCGTAAAGAATCTTTTCAAGAAGAATGTCGGAATCCTGAATTTCATTGAATTTGTTTTCCAGCTCCACTATTGACTGGAGTTTTTTTGTCTTTTCGCCTATCCTTGACATGACTAGTCCCTCAAAAAACATATTTTCATTATTGTAATCAAATTCTCTTTTTAAACCAATAACTAAAGTCCTTCAAGAGAAAAAAACTATTTTATGAGCATACAGTCGCCGTAGGAAAAAAAACGGTATCTGTTCTCGACCGCATTTTTATAAGCGTTCAGGATATTCTCCCGTCCGGCGAACGCGCTTACAAGCATTATCAGAGTGCTTTCAGGCGTATGGAAATTCGTGAACATCTGGTCCACGATTTTGAAATCAAAGCCCGGATACATAAAAATCGAAGTGGATGAAGTTCCGGCTTTTATAAAATCATTGTCATCTGAAGCCTTTCCGCTTTCACGCATCTTCAAAAGACTTTCTGCGGCACTTTCCAAAGTCCTGACGCTTGTTGTTCCCACAGCAAGAACAGACCGCCCTTCCCTTTTCGCCCTGTTGATTTTCTCCGCAGCCTCATCTGAAACCGAATACCATTCCTCGTGCATTCTGTGGCTTTCAATGTTTTCCTCGCGGACAGGAAGAAAAGTTCCAAGACCGACATGAAGGGTCACAAAGCAGCGCTCGATTCCTTTTTCATCAAGGCGGGAAAGCATTTCCTCTGTGAAATGAAGTCCTGCGGTCGGACAAGCCGCGCTTCCAGTGTCTTCCGCATAGACATTCTGGTAGCGTTCTGAATCTTCCTCATTATCCTCGCGTTTTATATAAGGCGGAAGCGGAATATGTCCGTTCTTTTCAAACCAGGTTTCATCCAAGGGAAAGTCAAATTTTACAGCGCGGAATTCAGTTCCATGGTTTCCAGGAACATCAAGCACCGTTCCGACTGAGCCGTCCGGAAATTTATAGCGCATTCCAGGCTTCTGCTTTTTCGCGTTTTTCACCATTGTGTTCCAGAAAGAGCGGTCGCTTCCGATTGTGTTCAGGAACATGAACTCCTGCTCTCGTCCTGTTGTCTCCTTGATTCCGTAGACGCGCGCCCTGCGGACTTTTGAGTTGTTGAAAACCATAAGAGCGTCTTTCTGCACAAGATAAGGCAAGTCGTCCATAGAAAAATGCTGGACTTCGCCTGATTTTCTGTCCAGAAGCATAAGCCTGTCGTCTCCGCGTTTTCCGGAAGGATGCTGGGCGACAAGTTCCTCAGGCAAATCAAAATCAAAATCAGAAGTTTTCATAAGAATAAAGTTCCTTGCGCGGAATCATTTCCTGAATATTTTATTCCAAGATGTCCGTACGCTTTCTGGGTCACAATCCGTCCGCGCGGAGTTCTCTGAAGAAGTCCGCACTGAATCAGATAAGGCTCGTAGTAATCCTCCAGAGTGTCAAGGCTTTCTCCTATGCTGATTGCAAGGGTTTCCGCTCCGACAGGTCCGCCCGAAAAATTGTTCACAATCGAAAGAAGAATTTCCCTGTCGTATTTTTCAAGTCCAAGAGAATCTATTTCAAGCCGGGAAAGACCGAGTTTTACTGTGCTTTCCGTTATTCTTGAAGAACCTTGAACCTGGGCAAAATCGCGCATTCTCCGAAGAACACGGTTTGCGACTCTAGGAGTTCCGCGGGAACATTCCGCAAGAAGCAAAGCTGCGTCGTCATCAATCTGGACTTCAAGGATTTTCGCGGAACGCTTTATGATTTTTGAAAGCTCTTCAGACGTGTAAAAATCAAAGCGCGGAATAAAGCCGAAACGGCTTCTCAAAGGACTTGAAACGCTTCCTGCCTTTGTGGTCGCGCCTATCAGAGTGAAAGGCGGAATCGGAATTCTTACGGTTCTTGCGGCAGCGCCCTGCCCGATAATCCAGTCAAGCTCATAATCTTCCATCGCGATGTAAAGCATTTCTTCGATAGCGGGCTTTAATCTGTGGATTTCATCAATAAAGAAGACTGTGCGTTCTGCGATAGTGCTCAAAATTCCTGCAAGGTCCTTAGGTTTATCCAAGGCAGGCGCGCTTGTCACCTTGAAATCAACGCCAAGCTCGTTTGCAGTAATCTGAGCCAGAGTCGTTTTTCCAAGCCCCGGAGGTCCTATCAGAAGAAGATGGTCAAGCGGCTCTTCACGTTCTTTTGCGGCCTTTATGAAAGTTCCAAGATTCTTTTTTATGCTTTCCTGCCCTAAAAAATCCTTCAATGTTTTAGGACGAAGCCTGTTGTCATTGTCCTCAAGTTTTTCGATGTCGGCGCGGACAATTGTATTCAATTCAGTTTCGTTAAAATCTTTCATAGACTAAGAAAGCTCCACAATCGAAAGCCGGAAAAGATAATCTTCTTTGTCCTTCTTGCTTTTGCCTGAAAAATCTGAATCGCCGGAAAGCCTTTCCGAAAGCTCCAGGACTTTTGTCTGCGCAAGGTTTCTGTCATATCCCATGGAAACAAGAGAAGAAACCACATCCTCATACGGAGAAGAAGACGGAACGCGGAACGTCCTTGAATCAGAAGAGAAAGCGAGCTTTCCTTTTAAAGCCAGCATTATTTTTCCGGCGGTTTTCTTTCCGACTCCCGGAATTTTTTCAAGCATTTCAATATCGCCGCGTTCAAGAACTTCATGAAGACGGGAAAGGCTTACATTGCTCATGATTTTCACCGCGCCTTTCGGCCCCACTCCGTCAACTTTCAGCAAATCAAGGAAAAGGCTTCTGTCTTCGCTTGTCGCAAAACCGTAAAGGCTCATCAATGTGTCTGTATGCTGAAGCCAAGTGAAAACTTTAGCCTCTTTTCCGACCGGAGGAAGCATATCAAGGTTCGAGTCAGGCATGAAAATATCCCACTCGATTCCGTTATTTTCAAGGAGAAGCTGCTTAGGCGCTTTTCCTGTAATTGTTCCTGTTATCGAATTGAACATGAGGCGATTATAGCAGATTCCGGGCGTTGTGAATATGGGTTATGGCGCAGGCCAAGGCATCGGCGGCATGGTCAGGATTCGGCTTTTCCTTTAAATTGAGAAGAAGCTGGACATAGCGTTCCACCAGATTCTTGTCAGCGTTCGCCGTTCCTGTCACAGATTTCTTAATCTGTTTCGGTTTGTACTCAGAAAGAGGAATCGCGTTCTGGGCCAGAAGCAAAGTGGCAACGCCTTTTGCTTCCGCGACGCTGATTCCGCTTGTTATGTTCTTCACGAAAAAAAGCTCTTCCATCGCTCCGACATCAGGACGGAATTCATCGACAAGAGCCTGAAGCCTGGAATAAATCGAAAGAAGCCTTTTCTGGAGAGTCTGCTCGGGCTTTGTCGTGAAGCAGCCGTAGCCTACCATTCTGTATCTTCCGTTTGAATAGTCAACGATTCCAAAGCCAGTGTTCGCAAGTCCCGGGTCAATTCCAAGAACCCTGACAATTCTTCCAGAACGGGAAGCGTTTTTTGTTCCGGGAAGCCCTGAAAACGAAGAGGAGACGGAATCGTGGCAATCTGAAACACAGGAATCCTGAATGAAGGAACCAGAAACAGAAGAAGCGGAAATGAAAGAATCGTTTTGCGTCATGAAGAGAATTATATATCAAACGAAAGGTTTTGCGTAGGATATTGCGTAAAGCAGTTTTCCGTCATAAAAAAATCCTGAAAATCACAGGACTTTCAGGATTCATAAAACCAAAGCTCAGTTTTCGGAAAAGTCAAAATTCCGGAAAAATATTTTTAAATTACTCTTCCGGCTCGAAATCGTCCGGGAATTCCGCTGTATGATAAACATTCTGGACATCGTCATTGTCTTCAAGTTTATCGATAAGCTTCTGGACTTTCTGCGCAGTCTCCTTGTCCACAGCGGTGTAGGCATCAGGAACAAGAGCGACATCAGCGGAAAGAGTCTCAAAGCCTTTTTCGTTCAGGGCATCCGCCACACTAGAGAAAGCGTCAGGACTTGTTGTCACAGTGATGATTCCGTCCTCGTTCACGATGTCGTCCGCTCCTGCCTCCAAAGCGACTTCCATAACCTCGTCTTCGTTCACTTTTTCAGCATCAAGCTCTATTGTTCCTTTTCGCTGGAACATTCGTGAAACAGAGCCTGTAGTTCCTAAATTTCCGCCGTTCTTTGTGAAAACATTTCGCACATCAGCTGCGGCACGGTTCTTGTTGTCTGTAAGAACCTCAACCATCACAGCGACACCGCCTGCGGCATATCCTTCGTAGACAAGCTCCTCGTAAGCGGCTCCGCCGTCTTCTCCAGTTCCCTTTTTGATTGCGCGCTCGATGTTGTCTTTAGGCATATTCGCGGCGCGAGCCTTGATGATTACAGTTCTAAGGCGCGGATTTGAGTTAGGGTCTCCGCCTCCCATCCGCGCGGCAATTGAAATTTCCTTGATGAATTTTGTGAAGATTTTACCGCGTTTTGCGTCGGCAATTCCTTTCGCGTGTTTTATGGTCGCCCATTTGCTATGTCCTGACATTCAAAACCTCTTTTTGTGAAATTGTAAATTTAAAATGATTATTTATAATAACTTAAAACTGAATCATGTGTCAATGGAAAGAAATTTGTGGTATTTACATTCCCACGTTGTATGATTTAAACTTTTGTATTCGGACATATTTTCCTCCTGTGTGACACTTTCAGCGGTTCACACTTTGGATTATATGTCCTTTTTTATTTATATTCCCGGAACTGTAGAACTTTTTTTAGACCGCCAGCCAAAGCTGGCGGTTTCCCCTTGCAATGACCAGTGAATGATTTTTATGAGAATTCTTTAAGCGAAAAGAAGAACTGCAACACGAGGAAGTTCAAAAGCGCAGAAAATCAGGACTTTTCAATCAGCGTGAACCATATCGGTCCTTTGCCGTCCTGCCTGTCTGGAAGAATATGAAAGCCGAGCTCAGTCCGTTCAGGCTTTAAATAAATTTCAGACGGGCAGAACTTCCTGTAGTTTCCGTTCGGGAAAGGAAAAACATTTTTTCCGCCATCTTCATTTTCCAGGAGCTCAAAGCCTTTTTCGTTCAAATTTTTTAAGTTTCCGAAGGATTCATCATATGATTCGGCTTTGCCTGCACCGTTCCCATTATTTCCTTTATCGCCGATAAAGGAAAGGTTCGCGTCAGGAAATTTTCTTAAGAGCCTTCTTACAACCTCGTCGTTTTCTGACCTGCTCAGCGCGCAGGTCGAATACAAAAGATAACCGCCTTTCCTTAAAAGCCTGTACGCCGAGGACAAAAGCGCCCACTGCCCGACTGAAAGGCTTTTTATTCTTGAAGGCGACCATTCGGAAAGATATTTTCCGTCATTCAGAACGTGACGCTCGCTTGAGCAGGGAGCGTCAAGCAGAATCCTGTCGAAACATTCAGACATTCTTGTGCAGAGTTTCGCTCCGTCGCCAAGAGTGATTTTCACCCTGCTCCTAACATTTTCAGGAAGGCAGGAATCACAGACCTGGACAAGACGGTTTTTCCTTGCAGAAGACCTTTCGTTGCTCACAAGAGCAGCGTTTTCGTCCATAAGGCTTGCAAGAACCAGAGTTTTTCCGCCGGGAGCCGCGCACAGGTCAAGGATATTTTCCGCGCTTTCAAGCGGAAGGCACAAAGCGGCGAAAACGCTCGCAGGATCAAGAAAATATTTTTCTTTTCCGCCGGCGTTCCACTCGGCGTAGACGTTTTCCTTTTCAAGGGAATCTTTCAAGGGCTTCCACCTTGAGCCGAAAAGTTCTGAATAATAATGCTCAAAGCCTTCCGCGCCCTTCAGTTTTTTTACGTCTTTCAGTTTCTTTTCATCTTTCAGATTTTCCACACCGTTTGTTTTTTTTCCGCGCATTCTGAAAGATTCTTCCGCCGTTCCGCCGTCTGTTCCGTATTCCGAATCCATATCTTTTTTCATCACGCCATTGTTTCCGACTGTTTTCATTTCCATAAAAAATCCGTTTCAAAAAAAATCCGCTTCAGTTCATTCCTAATCGAAATTTTCAATGTAGAGCTTTATGTTTTTTTCTCTTGCCTCGCGGAAAATCACGATTCTGTCCTCGGCGCTTTCAAAAGGATTGGACAGCACAACCTCGTATTCATTTTTTCCGGGACTTGTCCGCCTGAATTCCAGAAGCCCTGCCTTTATCTTGTAAGAAACAACACGGCGCGCGGCCTGATTTATTTTTTCATTAAACTCTTCCGATTTTCTTGCTTCCGCGCAAAGCATTTTCAAAGGCGAGGAAAACCTTTTCTCCGAAATCATAATCACATCGACTCCGGCCTCAATCGCCATTCTGCAGGCTTTTTCAGGCGGAAATCCGTTTTCCTGCAAAGCCGCCATAAAAATATCGTCAGAAAACACTAGCCCGGAAAATCCGTATTCGCCGCGGAGTTTTTCTGTCACCCATTTTTCCGAAAGGCAGGCAGGAGTTTCAGGATCAAACGCTTTCACTTTCGCGTGGCTCATCAGAACTCCGCAAGGATTGTATTCCGAAAGCATTTTAAAAGGCGCAAGGCTTTCTGAAAGCCTTTTCTCGCTTGAACCGATTTCCGGAAGCCCTGAATGAGGGTCAACATTTGTGTTTCCGGGAAAATGCTTTATGACCGCCGCGATTTTATTGTTCTGGTAAGCGTTCACGCATGGCTTTCCGTATTCAAAAACTTTTCCGGAAGACCCGAAGCTTCTTTCGCCCAGAAATTTCTCGTTCTCCGAATCAACGGCTTCCGCAACAGGAGAAAGGTTCATGTCAAAGCCCAAAGCGCGCATCTGTTTTCCCTGGAGCGAATAAAGCTCATACGCTTTCTCAGGCGAAAGATTGTCAGAGACCCGCCTGTTTGAAGGAAGCGGTCCGTTCAAAACCCTGAGCCTGTTCACAAATCCGCCTTCCTGATCTACAGCAAGAAAAGGCGGAATGATTTTGTTTTCATAGCAGTAAGAGCGGATGCTGTCTGTAAAATACATCGCGCCTTCTATGTCGTCTCGGATATTATATGAAAAGAAAATGAATCCGCCCGGAACCAAAGCCTTTTCTTCATCGGAATCAGAAAATGAGCCTTTGAAAATGCCGGTTTCTCCTGTCCTCACATTTATCTTTTCGACAGGTACAAAAACCGTGTCGCCCTGAAGATTTTCAAGAAAAAGCTGTGAAACCTTGTCTTCCAGAGAAAGTCTTTCAAGAAATTCATCAAGCGCTTTTTCTTTGTTTTTCCCGATTTCACTGATTTCAGGAAGAAAGGCTGAAAAAGATTTCCTCGCCTTATAATCTTTTCTGTCCTGCGCTCTGTCGCTTGAAGCCTTGCAGCCTGAAAAAAGAACGCTCAGAAAAAATATCAGACAAAGCGGAAAAACTGAAAACAAGAACCGTTTTTTCATAGCGGAATTATACCAAAGAATGAAAACTTTTGCTTGAACATTTTAGGAAAGGCTCCTGTCCGTTTTTTCATTTACTCTCAAAACACATTCATGTCCACAAAGATTCAGCCGAGCTTCCCTGGACGATTTTCTCTTTTTCAAGAAAAGCGTTCAGCGAATTCATGACATTCCGTTTGTCCGCCGTCCACATCGGAGAAACAAGAATCGGTTTCGCGCCGTCGCCTGTAAGCCTGTGGACCACAATGTTTTCTGGAACCAGCGGAAGAGCCTTTCCAAGAAGCGAAAAATATTCCTCCATCGAAAGAGTCTTGAATTTTCCGTCCTCGAAATCGTCAAAAAGACGCGTGTTTTTCAGGACATGAAGGCAGGAAATCTTGATTCCGTCAGTTCCGTTTTTCAATGCGAAGCAAAGGCTTTTCATCATGTCTGATTCATTTTCATGCGGAAGCCCGAAAATCAGGTGCGTGACAACATGGATTTTCGGCGAGGCGGCTTTGATTCTTTGCACAGCCGAAACATAATCCACGTTCGTGTAAAGCCTGTTTATGTATTTTCCTGTTTTCTCGTTTGAAGTCTGAAATCCGAGCTCAAGCGAGACAAAAGTTTTTCCAGAAAGCAGCGCGATTTTTTCAAGAATCCAGGGCGAAATGCAGTCAGGCCTGGTCGCGATTGAAAGACCCGCGATGTCTTTTTCGGAAAGAGAATCGTTGTATTTTTTCACAAGAAGAGCCTCGTTTCCGTAAGTGTTTGTGAAGTTCTGGAAATATGCGATGTATTTTCCGTCCTTTATTTTTTTTGAGACAAGTTTTTTCGCGTTCTCAATCTGCTTATGGATAGAAAGATTCCGGCTTGCGGAAAAGTCGCCGGAGCCGCTTTGGGAACAGAAAACGCAGCCTCCAAGACCTTTAGTTCCGTCGCGGTTCGGGCAGGTTGTTCCAGCGTCCAAAGATATTTTGTAGACTTTCACGCCGAACTTTTCTTTGTAGAACTGCGACGCGCTGTAGTAATGTCCGTTTGAAAAAGTGTTCTGCATAATCTGCAAAAAAAAAAGCCCGCGGAAAAACCGCAAGGCTCTGATTCCGGGCAGAATCGAACTGCCGACCGCATGCTTAGAAGGCATGTGCTCTAATCCAGCTGAGCTACGGAACCGTGGAAAACAATATACATCAAAGCGTTTTTTTTATCAAGCGGGAAGAAGTAGAAAAAGTGCCGCGCAAAAAAGGCTAGTTGTGTTCGCTTTCGGAATCAACAGTCACCGACCCCAGATGAAGGACATTGCTGTAATACTGTGTGAAGTTCTCATCCTCGCCGACGCCGACAGCGAAAAGGTCGACAAAATAAGAGTTCTCGTAGGAAGATGAAGTGCTTGATCTTTCCTCATAATCGCCCAGATTCCGTTCAGTCTCGGGCGGAACATTGTTCTCCGCGTCTTCATAGGAAGAAGGGATATTCCGTCCGAAATCAAAAGTGTAGCGGTTTCCCGTCCGCCTGGGAATTCCATAAATTCTGTAGCCGCCGGGATTTGAAAGCGGGTCGTACAAGTCGGAAGGATCCCGCTCAAACTTGCTCACATCGTCGTCTCCGATAATCACCATCGCCATGTTTGAATTTGACTGGCTCTCATAATAATTTGTGAGACGGATATAAACTTTTCTGTTCACGCCTGTTTTTTCAACAAGCGGAGAACTGTAGTTTTCCGCAAGCCCCAAAGGCTTGTAGCCATAAGTGTCAATCATGAGGGAAGCGGCGGCGGATTCGTTTGTGGAATTTGAAAGGCTGTCGATTGAAGAGACACGGCTTTGCATCGTGCTGTAGTTGTTGTAAATCTTGTAATAAACCGCTGTTCCCAAAAAATTGTCGGAATTAGGCTGGCCCGCTTCATTTGTCGTGAACTCGAAATATCTTTCCGCAAATTCTGTCTCATAAGTAGGCGCGGCATGGTTCAGGACAGTCGGAGCCTGGATATAAATATATTCTTCAATTCCGCAGGCTGAAAAAACAGGAACAAAAAAAAGACAGACACCTGAAAGAACAAAAAAGCTTTTTGTTTTCTTCAGAATGTCTGTCCTCATATAAAATTTCCTTTGGCTTTCAAAGCGTTTCAAGAAAATTATTCTATGTCAAGTTTTATAAGTCTGGTTTTCGCAAGGTCTGCCCAGGACGAATCAGGGTCGTTCGCGACAACAGAATTGTAGGCTTCTATTGCGCCGTCCTTGTTTCCGCTTGTTTCACGGACTCTTCCGAGGCTGAAATTCGCTCGGCTTGCAAGAAGAAAATCCTCTGCGCCGGAAGCCATATTGTAGTACTTTTCAGCGTTTTCATAGTCGCCGAGATTCTCAAAGCAGGCCGCCGCGTTGAAAGCGCAGATAGGAGAAGTATACGCTTTCTTTCCTTTGCTCACCGCGGAAACCCAATATGATGAAGCGTTCGCGTAGTCTTTGTCGGAATAAGCAATCTCTGCGGAAAGCATATTCGCGCGGACACCGACAACTCCGCCTTTTCTGTTGTATTCTTCAAGCGCGGAAAGAGCGTTCCTCTTTCTTTCTGCAAGCGCCTCGTCAGAAAGAGAAGAAGAATTTTCGGTCAACGCGTATGAAATCGAGTCAACCGCAGAAAGCCCTTTCTCCGCGTTCTTTGTCTTCACAGTCACAGCGACAGCAAAAACCACTACAGCTGCGACAACCGCGACAAGGACTGAAACCAGGACTTTCTGACGAGTCTCAACATAACCTGCAACTTTTTCTCCGACAGTAGCCTTTTCAAACTTTGCCATCTTTTACACTCCCATAAAAATCAAGAAGCAAAACCAATCTCTGAAAGATTCCTGAAAGCCTTGCGGTCCGCAAAAAAAAACTTTCTGCCTGATTTTGCTCCGTGAACAAAAACCTGAAAAGCGTAAGACGACTTTCCAGAACCATGCCCGCCGGAAAAAACGGCGAACGAAAAGAAGAAATTTTATCAAAAACTGATGCTGAAACCTTTAAGGCAGGACTTGCCGCAACAAAACAAGGGTTTTCTTTTTTTTATTCAAAAATTTGTTTATCTTGAAAGCATTCAGATTCAATAAAAAATCCGCTTTTCAAAAAAACAGATCCGGAAAGCAGAATGCGCTGCAAAAACAAGGCGCATTCCGCAGTCCTTAAAACCTGAAAATCAAATCCAGCGGAAAAAATCAGCTCTTCTGATTCTTCAAGAAGTCGCCGAGCGTGTAGCCACCGTCGCCTTCGCTTCCTGAATTTGACATATACTGTGAAATCTCATCACGCTGCTGTTTTTTCTTGAATTCGCGGACAGAGAAAGCGACCTGCTCTTTGTCCACCTTCACATCGACAACAAACACATTGATTTTGTCGCCGACATTGTATTTTTTCACAGCCTCTTCATAAGGAGTTTCTTTGTCTTCGCTGAGGTTCGCCTTGTTCACAAGACCTTCGATTCCGTTAGGCGCTTTTACAAACACGCCGAAGTCAGTGATTGAAGTGATTTCTCCGCTCAAAGTAGAGCCTGGCTTGTATTCCTCGGCGAACTGTTTCCAAGGATTGTCTGTAAGCTGCTTGATTCCGACTCTGATTCTTCTGTTTTCAGGGTCACAGTCAATGACAACAACCTCAAGCTCCTGTCCGGCTGAAAGCTCGCTTCCAGGATGCTTAACCTTTTTTGTCCAGCTTATATCTTCCGCGTGAAGGAAACCGTCGATTCCGTCTTCAAGTTCTATAAATGCGCCCGCGTTTGTAAGCTTCACGACCTTTCCGTTCACTTTTGTTCCAGCAGGATATTTTTCAGATATTGTGTCCCACGGATTTTCAGTGACCTGCTTAAGTCCAAGGGAAACGCGTCCTGCCTGAATGTCATATCCGAGAATCATGCATTCAACCTCGTCGCCTACTTTCACCATATCGGAAGGCTTGTTGATTTTCTTTGTCCAGGAGAATTCGCTCACATGGACAAGACCTTCAATTCCTTCCTCAAGCTCGATGAACGCGCCGAAATCTGTAAGCTTTGTGACTTTTCCTTTCACAATGTCATTGACGTGGTATTTGTCCTCAAAATGAACCCAAGGGTCTTCAGAAAAATGCTTCAAAGAAAGATTGATTCTCTTTTCCTGAGGGTCAAGGCGGATGACTTTAAGCTCAATCTCCTGCCCTTTCTTCACAAAATCCTTCGGCCGGGCAACATGCCCCCAGCTCATATCGTTTATATGGAGAAGACCGTCAAACCCGCCGAGATCGATGAACGCGCCGAAACTTGTGAAGCTTTTTACAGTTCCTTTCACAGTGTCGTCGATTTTCACAGTCTCAAAGAAAGCGTCCCTCTTCTGGTCTATCTGCTCTTCAAGATATTTCCTGCGGTTTACAACCACATTCGCTTTATTGTCCGAGTAAAGCCTTTCTATATAGAAGTCAGCCTTAAGCCCGACAAGAGTTTCAGGCTTTTCAACCTTTGAGCTGTCCGACTGGCTTATCGGCAGGAACGCGTGGACATCGCCGCCAAGGCTGACATCGTATCCGCCCTTGACAACCTTTGTGATTGTTCCTGAAACCGGAACTTTGTCCTTGAAAGCCTGTGAAATGTCTTTCCACATCCGCTTCGCGTCAGCCTTTGACTTTGAAATTTCAGGACCGTTCCGCCCGAATTTCTTTATCAAAAATACCTGTACCTTATCTCCTACATTCGGCAGGTCACCAGAAAACTCCGCTACAGGGAGCCGTCCCTCTGATTTGCATCCGACATCCAGAAAAACATATTCGTCGCTTGTCTGGACAACAGTTCCCTCGACAAGCTGGCCTTCTTCCGGATTTGCAAAATTATTCAGAGATTCTTCTAATTGTGTCTGGATAGAGCTCATAGAATCCTGGGCATCTTCCTTTTCCACTTCCATTACGTCCATTGTAAACCCTTGTGTATGAATTTGATTTAATATTATGGCACAAACCTCATCTATCGTCAAGGCAGATGTATCTATATAGAAAGCATCGGCCGCGCGTCTCAGAGAGCCTTCCGCCTTGTTCCTGTCAATCTCGTCGCGTTTTTTTATGGCTTCTTTTATCTCTTCAAGGCTGAGACTGCTCACTCCCTGCCTGAAACGCCTTTCCGCCTGAACATCCAAGGACGCGTCAAGATAAAACTTGAAGTCAGCATCGGGAAACACAACTGTCGTCATGTCGCGGCCTTCGCAGACAATGTCAAGGCTTCCTGTTATTTCTCGCATCCGCTCGTTCACAAGATGACGGACGGGAACAATGGCGGAAATCTGGGCGACTTCTGCGCTTACCCTGTCGTCATGAAGATGATTTTCCACATCGGTCCCGTTCAGAATAAGATGCGAATTCCTGTAGTCCAGCTTCTGTTTCCTGCAGAAATCAAGGACAGCGTCCTGGTCTTTCAAGTCGACATTTCCGTCAAGCAATGCCAGCGTCAGGGCGCGGTAAAAGCTTCCGCTGTTCAGAAAAGTTATCTCAAGTTTTTCAGCGACAATCGAAGCGACTGTGCTTTTTCCTGTTCCGGCAGGTCCGTCTATAGCAATAACCATATTTTCACCTTTTTCTCCAAAATATAAACCGATTTACAGATTGTTCAGAATTGTCCAGAACCGTCAATATTCGCTATGCCTGCAAAGATTCAGAAGACCTTTCACTTCCTCCGAGGAAAGCTCGCGTATCTCGCCGCTTTTCAGCCCTGTGATTCCTATGTTTCCGATTCTTACACGGACAAGTCTTTTTATTCCGACTCCACGGGAAGCGAAAACATTCCTGATTTCGCGGTTCTTTCCTTCGATAAGGACAATCTTCATTTTTCTTGCGTTGACATCATAGGCTTTCTTGCATTTGTAAAAGATTCCGCCGACGCGGACTCCTTTTTCAAACGATTCTGCAAGATCGCGCGGAAGAGGAACGCTGGTCTCGACAATATATTCTTTTTCAAGCTGGCTTGAAGGATGGCTTAAGGTTTTTGCAAACACGCCGTCGTTTGTGAAAATTATGAGCCCTTCTGAAAACATATCAAGCCGCCCGACATTGTAAAGCCGTTCCTTGTATCTTTCCTTGATGAAATCCGATGCGACAGGACGGTCTTTCTCATCGCTCAGAGAGCAGACATATCCTGAAGGCTTGTTCAGAAGGACATAGCGTTTTTCCTCTTCAAGAGAGATTTTTTTTCCGTCAAGCAGAATATCGTCGGAGAAAGAAACTTTTGTGCCCAGTTCCCTTACAACTCCGCCGTTCACTTCAACTCTTCCGTCAAGAATTATTTTCTCACAAGCGCGGCGGCTCGCGACTCCAGAACGGCTTAAAAAGACCTGAAGCCTGATTTTATCTTCGCCGGGTTTTCCGTCCGTATTTTTGTCTTTGTTATCTTGCAAGTGTGAACCTCTGCTCTTCGTCTTCGTCAAGCCGCGGAAGCTCGGAAATCGAATTCAATTTGAAGAATTTCAGGAATTCCTTTGTTGTCCCGAACTGAACAGGTTTTCCCGGAACATCTTTTCTTCCGACTTCTTTTATAAGCTGTCTTTCCGCAAGAAGACGGATCATATTGTCTGCGCTCACTCCGCGTATCTGCTCGATTTCAGAACGTGTTATCGGCTGTTTGTACGCGACAATCGTGAGTGTCTCAAGCGCGGATTTTGAAAGACGACCTCTGTTCTTTTCCCCGTATTTTTCCCTGAGGACATCCCAGAACTCGCCTTTAGGAACTAAAGTCCATCCGCCTGTAATCATGGCAAGCTCGATTCCTGAAGTTTTCTGAAGATATTTCTCTTTGAGGTTTTCAAGGCAGACTTTCACGACATCTTCGGAAAGCTGCGCGATGTTTGAAATGTTTTTTTCTGTGACCGGCTCGCTTTCAAGAAACAATACAGATTCAACAAGCGCGGTCTCTTTTTCAAGTTCCATATATTACCTGGTTTTCAGTATATTCGTTTTTTGTTTTATTCGGAAGAGTTTACCGAATTTTCTGCGTTTTCTCCGTTTTCACCGCCTGTTTCGCCTTTGTCGATTGTGATTTCAATCGGCATTGCTTCAGAATCTTCCCTTTTTATCAGCTTTATGTCTCCGAAAACCCTGTTCTGGAGAATCTTTATCATCCTGAATTTCACGGCCTCCAGGACCGCCATGAAAGCGCAGATTATGTCCATCTCGTTTCCTTCCCGCGTGATAAGGTCGGAGAACATACATTCATCGCTTTTCTCGAGGAATTCGTTCATCAGAGTGATTTTCTCATTCACAGAGATTTCCTCGTACATATTCAGAATCGTGTCGTTCGAATAGTCACGCATCATGCTCTTGAACATTTTCTGCATCTGCTGGAGCAAATCCCAGGTGTCGATTTCCTCCCAGTCTGACTCGCGGTCTTCAAAAGGAAGGACACGCTGAATCCGGGAACGCTCGAAATTCCATTCTGATGTGTCTTCCTGCTTTTCCATAAGCTCGGAAAGCTTCTTGAATTTCTGGTATTCAATTAGCTTGTCAACAAGCTCCTGTCGCGGATCTTCCACATCCTCGTCGTCGTAGCTGACTTCCACAGGAAGAAGCATGCGGCTTTTCATGTTCAGAAGCATCGCCGCCCATCTGTAGAACTCGCTCAGGTCTCCAAGATCCGTCTGGACAGCGTAGTCAAGATACTCAAGATACTGTTCAGTGATTTCCGCAATCGGAATATCGTAGATATTGATTTCGCTTTTATGAATCAGAAACCAGAGAAGATCCAAAGGGCCTTCAAACTCGCCTGCTGAAAATTTCCTTTTTTTCTCGTCCGACTCTTTTTCCGCCGTGACTGTCGCTGTACGGCTCTGGCTAAGTTCTTCCATAAAAAATCCGCCTAATGAAATTTGCGTTTTGAGTCTGCAAAAGAAAAAGACTTTTCCAGAGATTTCCTGAATTTTTCCTGGATTTCTTCAGGACATTTAGAAATCTCCTGGGAAGAAACGGACTCAAGAAGCGGAAGAATCTTTTCCTTTTTCTCTTCATCGGCAGATTCCTGAAAAATCTCAAGGGCAGGAATCAGGACAAAGGCCCTTTCTTTCATTCTTGGATGAGGAAGAACAAGCTTTTCTGTTTCAAGGGAAAGATTTCCGAACTCCTCGATGTCAATGTCAAGGCTTCTGGGGCCGAAGCGTATTTCCCTGCTTCTGTCTCTTCCTAAATCCGCTTCGATTTTATGGATTTCCTCGAGCAGCTCAAACGGAGAAAGAGAACCGTCCGCCCTGCCGTAGACCGCCATATTGAAAAAATCCGTCTGGTTTTCATAATACATCGCCCTGCTTCTGTAAAGCGACGAGATTTTCATATTCTCCAGAAGAAAAGAAAGGGAAACGCAGGCTTTTGAAAGAAGCTCAAAAGGCTCATATCCGGAAAATCCGGAATTCGAGCCGAGCCCCAAAAGGACATCCACAGACATTTTCAAAAAGAAGCCTTATGCCTTGGCGACAGATTCTTTTCCAAAAAGAGTGTTTCCGTCTGAAAGCTTTTCCGCGTCTTTTCCTGCCTTTTCAGGCTTTGAATCGTCTTTTTTCGCTTTCCTGGAATCCGCCTTTACCGGGTTTCCGTCTTTGTCGCGGAGAACCTGACCAGGAAAAAGCATTTCACGGAGCTGCTTTTCAAGGTTGTCAGCGTACTCAGGATTCTGCTCAATGAATGAAACCGCGTTCTCGTGTCCCTGTCCGACTTTCACATCGCCCTGGGTGAACCACGCGCCTTTTTTGTCGATAAGCCCGTGCTTAACCGCGGAGTCAAGAAGGCTTGCGCACCGTGAAATTCCTTTCCCGAAATATATGTCAAGCTCGGTTTTCCTGAACGGCGGCGCGACTTTGTTTTTCACGACTTTCACGCGGACCCTGTTTCCGACAGCATCCTCGTCGCCTTTTCCGTCAATCGATTCGATTCTCCTGATTTCAAGACGGACTGAAGTGTAGAATTTCAAGGCCTGTCCGCCTGTTGTTGTCTCAGGATTTCCGAACATGACACCGATTTTCATACGGATTTGGTTTATGAAAATTATTATGCAGTTGCTTTTTCCGACAATCGCTGTAAGCTTCCGAAGAGCCTGGCTCATAAGGCGCGCCTGAATTCCCATCTGGGCGTCTCCCATGTCGCCCTCGATTTCTTTCTGGGGAGTCAAAGCGGCGACAGAGTCC
This sequence comes from uncultured Treponema sp., assembly GCA_964606655.1. Classification (GTDB taxonomy): domain Bacteria; phylum Spirochaetota; class Spirochaetia; order Treponematales; family Treponemataceae; genus Treponema_D. Next base: position 28,906 of record CAZSHF010000008.1, on the reverse strand, counting down.
ACAACGATGATGTCGACCGCGCCGGATCTCACAAGCTGCTCTGTGATTTCAAGAGCCTGCTCTCCGCTGTCAGGCTGGGAAAGCCAGAGCTCGTCCGTGTTCACGCCCAGGTTTTTCGCGTATACAGGATCAAGCGCGTGCTCCGCATCCACAAACGCCGCGATTCCTCCGAGTTTCTGGGCCTCGGCGATCGCGTGCAAAGCGAGCGTCGTCTTTCCTGAACTTTCAGGGCCGTACATCTCAATGATTCGTCCGCGCGGATAGCCGCCGATTCCCAAAGCCTCGTCGAGCATAATCGAGCCGGAAGGGATAATATCTATTCCGGCGGTGTTTCTCTGGTCTCCAAGTTTCATAAGAGAGCCCTGTCCGTACTGCTTTTCAATCTGAAGCCGCGCCGCCTCAAGCGCCTTCAGTTTCTCTTCCTTTTCAGCAGAAGTGTCAGCCATATCAATGTCCTCCAAAAACACAAAAAATAAACTGAAAGAATAAAATTTCTCTCATAAATATATAGCAATTAGTTTTCAAAAACTGATATATAAACAGAAAAAAACGTTTTTTTTCTTGAAAAGCCACTGAACCTTCAAAAATAACCAAAACTTCAAAAAGTCACTTGACTATTCAAAGGAAAGCGAGTTTTTCACGCTCTGATAAACGCTTCTTCCCTCAAGCAGAAGCCTTCCGTTCTCAGATGAAATTTTCGCAAGAACCGTGACAGGCTTGTCAAGCGCGATTTCAGGCGGAACAGAAAACCTGAGGCGGGCGATTCCGTCGACTTTCTCCATGCTTTCGTACCCGACAAGAAAATCGCAGAGATAGCCTGATTCTGTCAAGGAAACATTCGAGACTCTTCCCGACCAGGAAACCCAGCAGTCAAGATAAAGGACGCTTTCTTTTTCGACATCAGAATAAGAAGGAGAATCCTTTATCGTGTCGAACGAAGGCGGCTCAAGATAAGACATCAAGGCCCTTGCCTTCTGCTTTATTCCCAAAGACGCGTTTGAGTTCAGGAGCCTGTTTATCTCAACCTGGCAAAGATTGTCGCGGTAGCCCTGGAAATAGCCTTGAGCCTTTTCGTAGGAATCGTTTATCTGCCTTGAGGAAAGAATGTATGTGTAAGCGCCTGAAGACAAGTCTGTCTCCTGCGCGTTTCCGCGTTCCTCCAAAGAAAGCGAAAGGGAAGAAAGGTCAGCCCTGTTTCCTTGAACAGAATCCTTGACGCTGAACACTTTCAAAGCGACAAGGCATCCAAGAAGGCAGGCGGCAAGAGGAAAAACAACGCCTGCAATCCTGTAAGGATTTTTTCCGAGCGGCGGATAAAACCTCTGGATTTTTCCTGTGTCGTTCCATCGGCAGATTGTGTTGAAATCGCCCTTTGTCCTGATGAATTCCATCGCGGATTTCGCTGTCCTGTTTCCAGGATCATTGTCCAGAATGTCCATATAGTAATTTATCGCCCTGTCCGTGTCGCCGCGGCGCAGGAAAATCGCGGCCTGTCCGAGAAGAAGACTTGTGTCTGTAAGGCTTATCCGCCTTGCCCTCTGGAAATTGACCGACGCGGAGCCAGTGTCGCCTGTGTAAAGATAGGCTGTCCCAAGAAGCACAAAATAATCCAGATTCTCTTCATAAAAAGAAGAGCGTCCTTCAAGAACGCCAATCGCCTTGTCAAACTGCCTTCTTTTCATGAAATATTCGGCGGTCTCAATCGCATCTTTCGGCATTTATCGTTCTCTCAGCTTTTCGATTATCGAGTCAAGCTCGGCGTTAAGACGCAAAATCTCGTTCCTGTCTATGATGTCGCTTGATTCAAGCGCGTAGATTCTGTCTATTAGCTCACGGACATAAGTGTAGTCCAGCCCGTCTGAATAAACATCCTCAAGGGACGGAAGCACAGGCTTTTGCGGCAAAGGCTCGGAAAGAGGAACTCCAGCGTCTTCTCCGTCCTGAAGATTCATCTCTTCAATCTGCTTTTCAAAATCCGACGCGGTGGAATAATCCAGCTGCTCTTCTATATAGTTTTTAAGGGATTCAAGGCGCGCGTTCCTGTTTTCAGGATTGGACCAGAGATTCAGGACAACATCCATCGCGGTCCTGAAATCGCCTGCTTCCGCAAGTTCAGCCGCCTTCTGGTAGGCATCCTCGAATTCCTTTATCGAGTACTTATCTTCCGCGCCTTTTTCAAGAATCTCCTTTTCAAGCTTTGCGACAAATTCCTCGCCGCGCGGGCTTTTTCCGTCGGAGGACAGGGCTATGTAATAAACATAAGCCGCCTCCTCGTCAGGCGCAAGCGAAACCTCTTCCCAGTTCATGCAGACAGCGGAATTGTTGTACGAAAGAAGCGAATCAAAACCTCTTGAACGGACGACAGAAGGAACCCAGGAATAAAGCGCAAGAAAATCCTTGTTCGCAAGCGAGACGATTTCAGGAGAAGTTATGTTCGCCCCGGAAAGAAGAATCTGCATTCCGGCGCTCATATTCTCTGACTTTATCCATTTTATTTTGTCGAATCTTCTGAACTGTATCTCAGAGTTTATCGAAGGATTTTCCGCGGTCGAAAAATGAGGCCCGCGCCGTTCGCCGAAAACCGTGTCAAGAACATTTTTAAGCGCGAATGTCTCTGTCGTCTTTCCGCGGTTTTTTATGACGGCGGTGACTTTTATCACATCTTCCGGAGAATTCTCATCTGATTTCATCGCGTCGAATTTTACAAAAAGGCGGACGACATTCCGCACAACATACACAATCTGGACGCCGCTTTCGCTTTTTCTTGTTCCGACGATGACTCCGCCGTTGTCAGCAAGCCTGTACTCTTTTTTTCCTGCAAGGACCGAGAAAAAAGATGAAGTGAAATCATCGTAGCCTGCAAGGACAGGAACCGCGGCGTTCCTTTTGTTCACTGTGTAGAACTGAAAGCTTCCCACAGAGCTTTTCAGGTACATCTTCACGTTTCCGATTTCACATTCAGAATCCTTGGTCTGGAACGCGCCCTCATCGCTGACAAGCTCGACAACCCTGACCTTTTCCTTTTTTTCATTCCTGTTCTCCGCGGAAAACACATTTCCCGAAAGCGCGAACAAGAACGCCAGGAATATAACATTTGTCTTGAAGTTCGATTTTTTCATTCCGCTCCCTCTCAGTTTCCTCTTTTCTGGAGAAGTTCTTCTATTGATTTCGCCTTTATCTTAAGGGAATTGAGCATCTCGTCGCTCTGGGCTTTGATGCTTGAATTTGTCTCCCGTTCGAATTCAAGGTCACGCTGAAGGCTGATTCTTTCAAGCTCAAGGTCAGAGACTTTTTTCTCAAGCTCTGAGTTTTTCATCTGAAGGTCCATGATCCGCCGCCTTATGTCGGATGCGTTCTCCGCGCCGGAAAGCTTCAGCTGCCTTTCATACTCTTCTTTCGCGGCAAGATATTCCTCTCCTGTCTCCTTTAAAAGATACAGAAGCTTTTCTTCCCTTCTTATCTGCGCGATTGTCTCAATCCTGTACTGAGCGGCGGAAGCCTTGGTGTCGGAAGGAAACTCATTCACAACCCTTGAGTAAAGGATTTCAGAATCATCGTAGTTGTAGCCTGAATAGAAAGACTCCGCGATCCAGAAGAGCGCGGAAGCGTACATCTCGTGCTCAGGATAAAGATGACAGAAATCGCTTAAAAGAAGCACAGAACGCTCGTATTCGCCGAGGCAGAAAAGCGCCCTTCCTTTATGGTACATGACATAGGACTCGTAAAGGCTTCCCGGAAAAGCGGAAAGATAAGTCTCAGCGTCCTGAAAAGCGGACCTGTATTCTCCCGCGTACATCTCCGCGGCGATAAGCATATACCACGTCTCAGGATTGAAGTTCTCAGGATAAGAGACAGCGCGCCTGAGCATAAAAACCGCGCTCATCCATTCGCCTGAACGGAACGCGCTTGTTCCCTGGACAAAAGCCGTCTGGCTTGAATCAAGCCCGTTCTCCGCAGAAAAGACAGGAACGGCGAACAAAAGAACAAGAGCCGCGGCTGAAATACGGAAAGCCTTTTTCATTTCATTTCTCCCAGACAAGCTCGCCTTTGAAAAAAGAAGAGCCTGAAACCACGATATCTGCGCCCGAAGCCAAGACATCCTTTAAAGTCGCCGGGTTCACTCCGCCGTCGACAGAAATCCTGAAATCAAGATTTTCCCTGCTTCTGATTCCGCAGAGCTCGCCCACTTTTTTCAGGCACGACGGAATCAGTTTCTGTCCTCCGAAGCCGGGATTCACTGTCATCACAAGGACAAGGTCCACATACTCAAGCATTTCAGAAATCGCGTTCACAGGAGTCGAAGGCACAACCGAGATTCCGGCCTTTTTTCCGAGCGAATGGATTTTCTGGACAAGCCTGTGCGAATGGACAGAAGCCTCGTGATGGAATGTTATCCAGTCCGCTCCGCTTTCCGCGAAGGAATCGATATGCTCTTCAGGTTTTTCTATCATAAGGTGAACATCAAAAGGAAGGCGGGTCAGATGCCGTATCGATTTTATGACCGGCTGACCGTATGAAATCTGAGGAACAAAACGTCCGTCCATGACATCAATATGAACTACAGAGCCGCCGTTTTTCTCAATCAGAGAAACAGCGTTTTTCAAATCAGAAAAATCCGCGCTCAAAAGAGATGGCGCGAGCAATACATCATTCATTCTTACTATAATAACAGAATCTTTGATAATTCGCAACGCGATTAAAAACAGCATGGAACAGAAAGATAAAAACCGGGTTTTAAGGATTTTTGCTTTCCAAATCAAGAAAAAAAAATAAAATAATTCAGAAAAATCACTTGACATATTGACACAAAGCGAGTATAAACTTTGCTTCGATTTTACCAAATATTCAAAATCCATTGACTAAAATCCGCTTTCTGATATAATTGAATGACCGTATGGAAAAACTTGCAGAAACAGGATTAAAAGAAGCTCTTTCCTATCTGGAGAACGGAAACCCAATCCAGGCGAAAGAAATTCTTGGACACAGTCTTGTGCATGAGCTTGACAGCAGGGAACTGATTTTCACAGGAAAATGCTGCCTTTTCTGGCAAGATGTTGTCCTGGCTCTTCAAGATATTTCCAGTCCCTTTGAACAGGGAGAGACAATCCTTTCTGAATGGAAAAACTTCCTGAGCGCTTTCAAACAGCAGCAGGAGGCTTTCGAGCCTGCGTTGTACGCTTCATGCCGGGGAGCGTTTTCGCTTGCCCTTCAAAGCTTTTCAAGGCTTCTTGACGAGCAGGAACCGATTCAGAGAGCGGAAATCCTCAGGAAAGTAGGCCTGTGCTACAAAAAGCTGGGGGAATTCGACAACGCCAAGATGTGTCTTTCAGAAGCGAACCAGCTTCAGTCTGGGCAGGCGGCAGTAATCGCAGACCTCGCGGACTGTTACGCCCTTTGCGGAGAAGACAAGGCGAGCAAAGTCCTTTTCAGGGAAGCGTTCTACATAGACTTCAAGAAAGTCGACACAGATTTTCTTGACTCTCAGCTTATCGGACGCCTAATAGAAAAGACAGGGCAGAAAGGTTATTCCGGAGACTGCCTCAAAGCCTGGATTCCTGTGTACGGAGTTCTCTGGGGAGTCTTCAATGTGAAACGGTCAATGAAATCAAGGGAAGTAAGCCGTCTGAGACAGGAAATTTACGCCCTTGAAAACGAACAGAAGGATCCTTCAAGGGCGACGCCGTACCACACGCCGCGTCTTTTGAACCTGTATTTTTGGCTTGTTGACTATTGCCAGTCCGTGCAGGACGACAAACTCATCAACGAGATATTGTTGAAGATAAAAATATTAGATACATCAATCTACAATCTTTATGTCAAATAAAGGTTCGGGCTTGAACTGATTTTCAGCAATGTATTTCAGTAATGTATTGAATCTATATTTAAGAATTTATTAGCTAGGAGTTTTTTATGGCTGAAGAATTAATCAAATCCGTTCAGGAGATGCTTAAAGAGGAGACTTGGACACGGGCGGCAATCAGCAATTATTCCAAGGAAAAGTTCATCGAGCTTGCGGGAATCATAGAGAAAGCGCGGAACGAGAACTGTGTGAAAGAGCTTCAGGAAATCTGCGATGAACAGATTTCCCACCAGAAAGACAGCATCATCGCTCTCTACATTTCAGGAATGCTTTCTTTGCATCAGGACGCCTTGGACAACTCCAGCCTTGTTTCTCTTGTAGACATTTTCCAGAAAAACCACAAGGAATCTGTTGTAGAATACCTGTGCGAAAGCATACTCGAGCAGGACCCGAACAACAGGTTCGCCCTCAGGACACTGGCGGAATACTGCAAGGCGCAAGGAAACGAGAAAGTCTGGGAGCTTTACACCCAGATTGTAAAGCTCGACTTTGAAGAAGCAGACATCGCGAAAGAGCTTGCGGAACATTACGAAACCAAAGGCGACAACGAAAAGAAAAACGAATACTACAAGAAAGCGATTCTCCGCTATGTGAACAGCGGAAACATGACGCAGACAAAAGAGCTCTGGTCAAAGCTTGTCAAGCTGATTCCTGAGGAGATTGACTTTTTCCAGCTTGTAAAAAGAAAGGTCGCGAAGACTTTAGGCGACGACAAGACAGCGGTCCTTCTTCAGGAGCTTTACGACTACTACAAAAAACAGAAAAAATGGGAGACAGCGATTGAGCTTCTCAAGGAAATCCTTGCGATTGACCAGAAAGACATCTGGGCAAGAAAAGAAATAACAGACTGCTACCGCGGGCTTTACGAAGGCCACAGCAACCTCGAAGAATACATAAAGTCCTCTAACCTCACTCAGTCTTACAGAAATGTGTTCGAGGCGATAAGCGACTTTGAAAAGCACATCGCGTTCGATGTCGACAGCTATGTTTTCCACAAGGCATGGGGAGTAGGAATCATCAGGAAAGTCGCCGACGACCAGCTTTCAATCTGGTTCGGAAAAACAGAGCCTTCAAAGAAAAACCCTGGAAAGAAAGTGAAAGTCCTGAACACAATGTCCCTTAAAATGGCGATTTCCGCGCTCACTCCTCTTTCAGACAATCATATCTGGGTAATCAAAGCGAAAAACTATGTCGAAGAGACTGACAAGAACGGAAATGCGGTTCTCGACGGGACCACAGGAAAGCCTAAACGGATTCCTTTAAAGGAAAAAGTCAAAAGCGACAAGGAATGGACACTTGAGACAATCATCAAGAGCTTCGGGAACAACTGCGACTTCAAGAAAATCAAAGCCGAGCTTGTCCCTTCGGTCCTCGCGCCTAACGAATGGACAAGCTGGAACACATCGGCAAAGCACATTCTTGAATCAAACGCGAAATTCGGAGTCAACCCGAGCGACATAAGCCTTTACACAGTGCGTGAGCACGAAATCAGCAAGGAGGAAAAACTTGCGAACGAGTTCAAGGCGCAGAAACAGTTCTTCGCAAGAATCGACACTCTGGTAAGGTTCATAGAATCAGACGAGACAGACCTTTCAAGCGAAATGTTCGCGGAAATGTTCAACTTCTTCGCGGCTTTTGTGAAGACACTGGACAACGAGATACAGCCGCCAAAAATCAACGAGCAGCTTGTCGCAAGTTATCTTGTCGTCACAAAAATCACTTCTGCGAACAAGCAGTTCGCGTTCCCTACAAAGTGGACTTTCGCCCAGATTTACGAGAAAATCCAGGATCCGCGCGAGATTTACACACTTTTAAAGGACACGAAGAACACAACATTGCGCCAGGATTTCCTGAACTCCATAAAGATGCTTCCCAACTGGACAGACGAATACATAAAGCTTTTCCCGACTGTCCTCAAGAACGAAATGCTTGACTCTCTTATAAACGCAGGACAGGTCGAAAAAATCCAGAAACTTGTCGCCGCCTGCTTTGAGAACTGCAAGGATTACAGGAACGCTGTGATTCATCTTTTCGGGGAATGCAGGGACAAAGACTGGTTCAAGGATGCCGGAGTTCCTTATGAAAAGCAGCTTATAACTCTTATCCAGCTTATAGAGCTTGCTTCCCGCGAGATTTCAAACCATGTGAACACAACAGAAAACAAGAAAATCAAGGATAAGGCGACAGACCTTCTTTTCAAGAAAGACGAGCCGCTTTTCACTTATATGTTCGAGAACGACGAGGAAACTGTAAAGAAAATGTACACTCTGATAGACGACCTCGACGACCTTACAGATTCCAAGACATCTGTGGACTACAAGCAGCGGATGAGAAACAAGATTCTTGAGAAATATCCTGACTTCAAGTTCCATGTCTCAGACGAGAAATCAAGCACTTCGCACGGAATGTTTGTCACAGCGAAAAAACTCAAGGAAAAGCAGGACGAGCTTGAGCATATCCAGAAAGTCGAGATGCCGGAAAACGCCATCGCTATCGCAGACGCGCGCGACAAAGGCGACCTTAAGGAAAACCAGGATTACAAGGCCGCAAAAGAGCATCAGCAGGATCTGAACAGAAGAGCGGCAAGAATCCAGGCGGAAATCAACAGGGCGACAGTCTTTGACCCGACAACCATAACAACCGCGATTGTCTCGTTCGCGACAACTGTCACGCTCCACAACAACAATTCAGGAAAAGACGAAGTCTACACAATCCTTGGCCCTTGGGAATCAGATCCGGAAAACAAAGTCATTTCGTACATGGCGCCTTTCGGAAACGCCATTATGGACAGCAAAGTGGGTGACACTGTGAAGTTCAACATAAACGAATACAGCTACAACTACGAAGTGAAAGAAATCAAAGCGGCAAAAATCTGACGCCTCTGAAGATTGTTTTTGGAAGGGAAAGCCGGTTTTGTTTTTCAAGACCGGCTTTTTTATGGAGCATTTTGACATTTAACGGAGCAGAATATGAAAGTCCGAAAAATCACAGAGAATGTCTATTTCTTTCCTGGTTTCACAAATGTCGGGGCGATAAACGCGCGGACAAGCGCAAAGGAAAACGGAAATCTGTCTTCAAAATCCCCGGAGACGGAAAACCACATCTATCTGATTGATTCAGGGCCTGACAGGAAAGACGCGGAAAACATAATCAGTTCGCTTGAAAGCATTTTTCCCGAAGGCTTCAGGCTTGAGGCGGTGATAAACACGCACGGACACTCAGACCATGTGGGAGGAAACGGCTGGCTCCAGAAAAACCTGAACACTGAAATCTGGATTCCTGAAAGAGAAACCCCTATCGCCTCGAATTTCTGCTCGAATGTGAACTACATCTGGGGAGGAGACGCGGTTCCTGAACTGAAAATGTGGTTTTCCCTGAAAGAGACTTTCTCTCCTTCAAGATTCATAAAGGCTGGCGAAAAAATCATCCTGCAGGACAAGTCGGAGATTTCTTTCATAGAGCTTTACGGACATTCCCTTGAACAGCTTGGAATCCATTACAAAAGCGCGGACGGAAAAACAGTTCTGTTCACAGGCGACGCGTACCTAGGCCTTGACGAGCTTTTCAAGTCAAAGATTTCTTTTCAGGAAGAGCCTTTGAAGGCGCTTTCCACAATGAGAAGCCTTCTTGACATAAACGCGGATTTTTTCATACAGTCGCACGGAATGATTCCCGCGACAAGCGACGAAGTGAAGGAAACTGTAAACGCAAACATCCGTTCGCTTGAAAAGACAATCGCCTACATAAACTACATTCTGGACAAAAAGCCTCTCACAACAGAAATCATAACGGCGAAGATAATAAACAAATTCAGGATTTACGTGAAAACGGTGAATTTCACGCTTGTCTATTCGACAATAAAAAGCCTTCTTTCAGAGCTTTACGCGGAAAACAGGATCGGCATAAAGATAAAAGAAGGCTTTCTTTACTGGACAAAATCAAAATGAAACCTGAAAGAAACCTCTTTCAGGTTTCCGTCCGCGGTTTCAGCCAGGGACTCCATATGATTTCACTTGATTCCGTAAATAAGATCAGTCGTCCCAGCCAGGGATTTTCTCGTCCTCGTTCCAGTCTTTGACAATCTGGACACCGTTCGAGGCTCCTATTCTGTTCGCTCCGGCTTTCACAAGGTCAGCGGCAAAAGAAGCGGAACGCACTCCGCCGGACGCCTTCACTCCGCAGGAAGTCCCGACTGTTTCCCTCATAAGCCTGACATGATGGACAGTAGCGCCGTTCGGAAGAGGTTTTCCGTCCGAATCCTTAGGATTTGCAAATCCTGTCGATGTCTTCACAAAATCCGCGCCGGCCTTTACAGAACATTTGCAGCAGTCAATCACAGCCTCGTCGTCAAGGAAACAGGTTTCAAGAATCACCTTGACAATGACATTTTTTCCGATTTTCCTGCCCTCTTCCTTGCTTGCGTTCACGACTTCCTGAATATCCGTCTGGACATTTGAAAATCTTCCTTCAATCGCGGCGGCGATGTCAATCACCATGTCGACTTCGTCCGCGCCTTCGGAAATCGCCTGAACAGCCTCGAAGACTTTAGACTTTGTTGAAGTCGCTCCGAGCGGAAACCCGACAACCGTGCAGACTTTGACAGGCGAGCCTTCAAGCTCAGAGGCCGCCAAAGCCACATTCACAGGATTCACACAAACCGAAGCAAAACTGTATTCTTTTGCCTCTCCGCAGAGTTTTGAGATTTCTTTCGTGCTCGCAGTAGGAGCAAGCAGCGTGTGGTCAATCATCGATGCAATCTGTACTCTCTTCATAATTTATTCCTCCAGAATCTGCAAATCAACATTAAGATTCGCAGAATAAGTTTTTCCTTTTTCAGCGGTTATGCTTCTTATAACCTCATAGCTTCCAAGAACAAAACTGATTCTATGCTCGCCTTCCGAAATTTCAAATTCCTTCCCGAACTCGCTGACTTTATCTCCGTCAAGAAAAATCTCGACCTTGTCAGGAGCGGAAACGGAAAGACGCGGAGCAAGGCTTTTCATCAGAATCCTTATCTCAGTTTCTTTGGCCTGCTCTACAATCACAGAGCGGACTTCATTCCTGTAATCCTCAGACCTTATGTTTATATTGTGAAGACCCGGCTCAAAAACGGCGGAATATTTTTCATCATAAGTCTGAGCCAGAGAAACCTCATCGTCAATTATTATGTCCATGGCATTGTCTTTCACGCCGTCGGCTCTTTCAAGAAAAAGAGTAAGCCGCCCTTTGTTTACAAGGCAAGGCTTCACTGTGACTGTAAGCTCCGCGCTCAGCGTCTCTTCGGGAACGCCTTTCATGACAGGCATGAAACGGATAAAAGAAAATCCGCCTTTTGTGTCCGGAACCGCATCTATTTTTGTCGTGTAGGAGCTGTCTTTCAGCGATGTCTCCTTGAAAAGCGGAATCTGGGCAATCCAGTAGACTTTTGAAGGCAAAGGCTTCAGAAAAATTCTGGTCCCCGAATAGTCAATCTGGGAAGATTCCGGGCGCGGCCTTATGTTTTCATAAAGAGAAAAAGCGACGGAATTGTGCCATGAAGAGACACTTGAAGGAATCTGGATTTTGACTTCGATTCCTTCGATGAACTCGTATTTTTCAGGAAGATTCACGCAGATGCTGTCGTTTATTCCTGTGACGACTGTCTTTTCAAAGGAAGAATCTTCTTCAATCTGGACAAAATGGACCTTTCTTACACGGAAATTCTCAGGAAAAACAATTCCTTGAAATCCGAAGAATAAAAGAGAAACAGAAAATGCAAGAACCTTAAAAAACTTTAAATCCATTTTCGCTAGATTATACAACAAGTCTTCAAGTATTGATATAGCGTAAAAATCTGAATGAATATCAATTTATCTCAATAAAGCACGAAAAAAGCCTGAATTTTCAATCGTGGTCGGAAAAGCCATCAGCGGACTGAGGAGAAAACCCCTTTCTGGAGAACGTTTAAAAACATCACGGAAATGCCGTGATGTTTTTAACTTCAAGTTCGCACTGCGAACTTGCCTGCTTATATGCGCGCTTTCGCGCTCCAACAAGTCATTTTCGGAAACTGAAGTTTCCTGCAATGCCTTGTTTTTAGGAACGCTTAAAGCGGACGGCGAGCGGATTGAAAAAACATCAGGACAAAGCTTGAACCTAAGAAGAAAAAGCTCGGCAATGAAAAGGAAAAGCGGGCTGTCTTGCAGAAAAAAACAGGACAGCCCGCTTTTTTTCATCTTACTTTCGTTTCAGGTATTTCACGCTGTCAAGCGCGACCGCGGCGATGATGATAAGGCCTTTGAAAACAAACTGAAGGTTCGTGTCGATGTGAAGGAATGTAAGACAATATGTGAGCGCGGTAAAGATGATGACACCGATCGCGGCGCCGCTTATCTTTCCGATTCCTCCGCTGAATGAAATTCCTCCGACAACGCAGGCTGCAATCGCGTCCATTTCGTAGCCTTGTCCTGTTCCTGCGCTTGCGTTCGCGCGGAAAGCCTCAAGGAAAGCGCCGCAGCCGTAGAAAATTCCTGCCATGATGAAAACGCCCATCGTGACCCAGAAAACCGAGATTCCAGAAACCGCCGCCGCCTCTGCGTTTCCGCCTACAGCGTACATATTTTTTCCGAATTTAGTCTTGTTCCAGATAAACCATGCGACTATGAACGCGACAGCGGCCGGAATAATCAGCTTCGGGAAAGTCACAAGCTCTCCGTTCAGAGTGCCTAAAATCCACCGGCCTCCGATCAGATCCTTGATTTTCGGGTCGATAGAGCCGACAGGAGTTCCTGTTGTGCCGAAGAACAGAAGTCCGTAAATAATCAGCTGTGTCGCCAAGGTCGAGATAAACGGATGGATTTTCAGTTTCGCCGTGAAGATTCCTGCGAAAGAAGTGAAGAATGTGCATATCACAACGGAAAGCACAAGCGAAAGAATCACTCTGAAAGCCATAGGCATCGCTGTGAAATCCCAAGGTCCCATATTGAAGAATTTTACAATATTGACTCCAGGATGAAGAATCAGGCCTGTCACAACAGAACCCAAAGCGACCATCCGTCCGACGCTCAGGTCAGTTCCAGCAAGCAGAATAAGTCCCGCGACACCGAGCGCGTAGAACATTCGGGTCGAGGACTGCTCAAGGATTGTGAAAATATTCGGAAGAGTAAGAAGGTTTCCGGCTCCGACTGCTGGAGCAAGAATCACGCAGACGATAAAGAAAATCAGAATCGCAAGGTAAAGCCCGTTGTTCAGGAAAAACTTTGACGCCTTGAAATTGTTCACATAGTTTTTCCACTTCAGCTGAATGTCTTCGCCGATATTAGAATGCTGGTTCCTTATCAGCCTGTTTATCTGGACGTGGTCTGTAAGCGCCTGTGTGCAGGCGTCTTTGCTTCTGTTTATTTTTGTCTCGTACTGAGTTTTCGCATCGAACAGCGCGGATTTCAGCTCGTATCTGGCGGTTTTTTTGTCTTCCGGAGCGGACGCCTCTGAAATGCGCTTCTGTCCGTCAGATTTTATTTTCTCGACCAGAGCCGAAAAATCCGCCTTTGCCTGGACACGGATTTTTTTCTGCTCCGTTTCAACCTGCGCGATATATGTTTTTGCCGCAGAATTTGAATAAGAAAGAGCCTCTTTTCTCAGCTCTTTGTTTTTCCTGTTTTTTCCGTCAGCAAAACTTTCAATATATTCTTTCAGTTTTGGCTCGTCATACAATGAATTCAAGTCAGACATAATTTTTCTCCTAGTAAAAAGTCAAGAAAAGCCAGGAAGAAAGTTTTCTAAGGAAGCAAGGCCTCCAATACTTTCTGAGAGGCTTTGATTAAAGATATTTTGAAGACAGACGAAGAATCGCTTCCTGGTCGGTCTCTTTTGTGTTTACAATTCCAGCAAGCCTATGGTTCGACATGACCGCGACTCTGTTTGTTATTCCCAGGATTTCCGGCATTTCACTTGAGACAACGATAATCGTCTTTCCTTCTTTTGCCATAGCGATTATAAGCTGATAAATCTCATACTTTGCGCCTACATCGATTCCCCGTGTCGGCTCGTCAAGAAGAAGAATATCAGGCTCGCGTTCAAGCCATTTGCCGATTATCACTTTCTGCTGGTTTCCTCCGCTCAATGAAGAAATAAGCTCATCCGCGGAGACACATTTTGTGTGCATTTTTTTTATCTCGCGGTCCGCCGCGTCCCTCATTTTCCTGTTTGAAAGAAGAGGCCCTGACTTGTACGCGTCAAGGTTTGAAATGCAGGTGTTGAATTCAATCGTTGACTTTACGAACATTCCGTTCAGTTTCCGTTCTTCTGTGACCATCGCAAAATCATGAGCCATCGCTTCTTTTGCGCTTCTGAAACGGAATTTTTTTCCGTCAACTATAATTTCTCCTGTCGCGATTGTTCTGGTCCCGAAAATCGCTTCAAGAAGCTCAGAACGTCCGGCTCCGACAAGTCCGTAAATGCCAAAAATCTCGCCTTTTTTTACAGTGAATGAAATGTCCTCAAGATGAGGCTCGTATTTTGTAGAAAGATTCAGAATCTCCAGATAATCCTTTCCCGGAGTGTTGTCCACATCAGGGAAACGCTTGTCCAGAGAGCGTCCGACCATCGCCGAGATAAGCTCTTCCATCTCAAGATCTTCCGCTGTTTTCTGAAGAACCATGTTTCCGTCACGCAGAACCGCGACCTCATCGCAAATCTGGAAAATCTCGTCCATTTTATGCGAAATATAGACAAACGAGACGCCCCTTTCTTTCAGCTCCCTGACAATAGAAAAAAGCTTGTTTATCTCAGGCTCAGTGAGCGAGGAAGTCGGCTCGTCAAGAACAATTATTTTGGCGTTGTACGAGACCGCCTTTGCAATCTCAACCATCTGCCTTTGGGAAACAGACATTGTCCTCATGATTGTATTCGGATTCACGCTCATATTCAAATCCGCGAAAAGCTTGCTTGCCTCGCGGAACATTTTCTTCTCGTCGATAAAACCCATCCTGACAGGATAACGTCCAAGAAAAAGATTGTCTGTGACAGTCCTGTCAAGACACTGGTTCAGTTCCTGATGAACCATGGCGATTCCGTTTTCAAGAGCCTCTTTAGGGCTTGAAAAATCTATAGGTTTTCCTTCAAGAAAAATCTGTCCTTCATCCTTTGCGTATATTCCGAAAAGGCATTTCATCATCGTGGACTTTCCTGCCCCGTTTTCGCCCATAAGTCCGAGCACGCTGCCTTTTTTCACGGAAATATTGATTCCGCTCAGGACTTTGTTCTTGGCAAAAGATTTGGAAAGATTTTTTATTTCTAGCAAATTCTCTTCCATAGGATTCCTTATGTATATGCCTAAAAAAAGGTCTGCAAAAACATAATGAAAATGCCATGCAGACCTCTAAAAATCACAAAGACTAGTATCTAAGCTTGTCTGTGTAATCCCGGGCGGAATTTGTCTTGACCATATTGATTGCGTAAGCATCAAAGCTGTTCAGGTTAGTGAACTTGTCAAGGCAAGAAGCCTCGTTTTGTCCGTCGCCCTGGACAACAGTAAGATTGATGTTCAAAAGCGGCGCGTAGTACTGAAGAGCCGGAAGATAAGAAGACGAAAGGAAGTTGTCAGCAGAATTGTAGATTGTAAGAAGAACTTTCTTTGTCGGAGCATCCACCTGCCTGATTCCCCTGTCGCGGTTTCCTGAAGCGTAAGCCTGCCAGTTTGATGAGTTCACGCCTGTGTTCAAGGCAAGAAGCGCTTTTGTCTCAGGAAGATAATTTGTCTCCGCGGAGATTATATTTCCGTACTGGTCAGTTTCAGAAATTCCTTTTTTGTAGACATCGTCGCCTGTAAGGCCGTCAAGAAGGTTCCTGATAACCTGAAGTGTCGCTGTAGCCTGAGCGTCAACATTCTGCGAGACAGTTCCTGTAAGCCGTCCCGCTCCGATCGCTTCAATCGCGTCCGCGTTAGCGTCATATCCGAAAATCGGAACTCCCTGAGGATAGTTTGAAGCCTGAAGACATCCCATCGCCATTCCGTCGTTGTTTGACACAACCATGTCAAGCTGAGTTCCGAATTTTGTAGCCCAGCCTCCCATCGCGTCAGTCGCCGCGTTCGCGTTCCATGTCGAGCCGTCAGTTCCTGTCATCGCTTTTCCTTCAAGCTCGATGACTTTCAAAGTCCGTCCGCCGACAACAACAGAACCTTCTCTTGATGAAGTCGGATCTGTGCTTCCGTTCCAGGTTCCAAGCGCTCTTCGGATTCCTTCTGTCCTGGCCTTGGAGTCGTTGTGTCCTACATCTCCGACGCAGAGAACATATCCGATGATTCCGTCGCCGTTCCTGTCAACCTTTGAAGCGTCCTGGGAAGCGAGCCATTCGACGATAAGCTGTCCCTGAACTGCTCCTCCGCCTGCCGCATCAAAGCCGACATAATAAGTCTTGTCGTTCCAGTTCATTGAATCCATATCGATTACGCCTGTAGTCGGGTCAGACGGCTGACGGTTGAAGAAAACCAGAGGCTTGTCTTTGTTCATAACAACACCGCTTGAAGCCGCGTTGTTTCTCTTTCGACAGCTGATAAAAAGCGACGAGAACATCGCAACCGAAACAAGAGTCAAAACGATTCTTTTTTTCATAAAGTACTCCTAGTAAGAGGAAATTAATACCCCCCCCCTACACAAAGATAATATATAGATTCATACGAATCTTTAGCCCTAATATTAACACACAAATTTGCAAATGTAAAAAAATAACAAAATAATCTTTTTTGGTTTTAGAAACTATTTAGAAAACGCCTGAACGCGGAAAGACCTTTCTCTGTCTGCTTGAAAACGCCGGAATCCTTTAAAACCTGAAGAAAGACTTTCCCGATTTCATCCTGAATGATTTTTCCGATGTTCTCCTCTGTAAAATCATATTTTCCAGAAAAACCTTTTGCCCATTCAGCGTGGCTTGAAATTTCCGGAATCTCGTCAAGATTTTTTCCGCATAAAAGAGCGTCCTTCAGAATCTCCATCTCGTCTTTCAGCCTGCTCGGAAGAATCGCAAGCAGTATGACCTCTATAAGACCTATGTTCTCTTTTTTTATGTGGTGAAGAGAAGCGTGAGGATGAAAAACGCCGAGCGGATGCTCTGGAGTTGTGATGTTGTTCCTCAAGACCAGATCGAAGACAAAGACAGCGCCTTCCTTCTTTAAAATCGGGGTCACTGTGTTGTGCGGAATTCCTTCTGTCTCTGAAAAGATGAACGAAGCCTCGTCCGAATAAGTTTTCCAGCAATCGAAAATCCTGCACGCGAGCTTTATCACGCTTTCCTGATTTTCTGAAGAAAGACGGACAACGCTCATCGGCCAGCTCACGATTCCGCATTCAACATCAGGAAACCCGCTGATTTCAAAGCGCTCAAGAATTTTTGCCCTGTTCAAAGGAAAATCGTAGAATCCGCCCTGAAAATGCTCGTGCGAAAGTATGGAGCCGCCTACAATCGGAAGGTCAGCGTTTGAGCCTATTGTGTAATGCGGAAAAAGAGAGGCAAAAGCGAAAAGCTTTCTGAATGTGGATTCATTTATGGCCATCGGAGAATGTTTTCCGCTAAGGACAATGCAGTGCTCGTTGTAATAGACATAAGGCGAATACTGCAAAAACCATTCCTCTCCCTCAAGAGTCAAAGGAATAAGCCTGTGGTTGTTCCTCGCAGGATGATTCAGGTTTCCAGAATAGCCTTCGTTTTCCGCGCACAGAAGACATTTCGGGTAGCCTTGCGCCTTCTGCGTTTTCGCAAGCGCGATCGCCTTCGGGTCTTTTTCAGGCTTTGAAAGGTTTACCGTTATATCAAGAAAGCCGAATTCTGTCTCGGTCTTCCATTTGAGGTCTTTTTTTATCCTGTAAGTCTTTATGTAGTTTGATTTCCTTGAAAGCCCGTAATAAAAATCTGTCGCTTCTTCCGGGGAAGACTTGTACAGATTCCAGAATTTTTTCCGGACTTCAGAAGGACGCGGAACCAGGACATCCATCAGTTTCGCGTCAAAAAGGTCTCGGAATGTGACAGAGTTTTCCTTTATGATTTTTCTCTCGAACGCTGACGAACAGAGAGAACCGATTATCTCTTCAAGAGAATCAGGCGACTCTTCTGTCTTTATGAAAGCCTCAAAGCCTGATTCAGGGCCTTCCATTTCAAAAAGCGAAAAAAGCCTGTTCTGCGAATAAACAATGTCGTCTTTTCCGATGAGCTTCTCGTCAAGTCCGTATGACAAAAGCCTGTAAATAGCCAGAGTGGTTTTCATAATTTCTCCCAATTAAAAAAGCCAAAAGATTAAAATTTCAGGTGAACCTCAGACAATCTTCACGCTGCCTTCGCTTCTTATCTTTAAAAGATGGCACGAATTCTCGCCGAAAACCTCTTCGATTTTCTGTTTGTAGACACTGACAAAACCGTTGTCGACAAAAGCCTTTATTGTTCCTGCAAATCCGCCGCCGTGCGCGCCGCATACGCCTTTGATTCCGTCTTTGCACATAAGAATGTGGTCTGAAAGCGCGAACGCGATGCTGAGATTCTGGCTTTCAGGATTTTTTGATGAATAAATATTCTGAAGATATTTGAACGAGCTGTTTCCCGACGATTTTATTGTCGAAAGAAATCCCTTGAAATCCTTCTTTGAAAGACATTCGGCGGCTTTTTCAGCGTTCTCTTCTTCTGAAAAAAAGTGGAAGGCGCGCAAAACCGCCCTGTCTGAACATTTCTTTCTGATTTCAGGAATCCTTGAGTAAAAGTCTTCTGGCTCAACTTCCCTTAAAAAATCCTTTCCGAAAAAGGCGGCGACTTTTTTCATGTCTTCCGGAATCGAAGCGTATTCATCTGTAAGGTCCGCGTGGCTTCCTTTTGTGTCCACAATGCAGAGAGTCGAATTGAATTCAGAGAAATCGACATTGATTTTCCGCACAGAAGGATTTTCAGGATCCAGGAAATCGATTTTTATAAGTCCGCCTGTGCTGCTTGCAATCTGGTCAAGAAGCCCCGAAGGCTTTCCGAAATATACATTTTCGGCAAACTGCGAGATCTTCGCGATTTCAGATGAACCGATTTTTCCGTCGTTGAAAAAATGGTTCACGACAGTTCCAAGCGCGTTCTCGAAAGCCGCGGAAGAGGACAGTCCTGAGCCCTGGAGGACATTGCTTGTCATGTAACAGTCAAATCCGCCTATTTTTCTCCCGGAATTTTCCATGCCTTTTAAAATTCCTTTTATCAAGGCGACTGTGCTTTCCTTTTCCTCCCCGCGGAACTCAAGATTCTCTATGTCGACATTGAAAGGCTCGTAGCCTTCAGAAACAAGACATATATTTTTCCTTCCGTTCTTTGAAGCGGCGCACAGAACGTCAAGATTTACCGCCGCCACTACAGCGATTCCGTGCTGGTGGTCTGTATGGTTTCCGGAAATTTCGCTTCGTCCCGGACTTGAAAACAGTGAAACCTCATCTTGGGCGAAATTTTCACTGAATTTCTGAAGAGCGCCCTTTATCCGGAGCTTCTGCGAAGGAAGCAGCTCCTCATCAACATAAAGCGTCTTCAGACGCGCGTCCAGTTTTCCGCTTTCCAAAGCATCTTTCAATTCTTCGATTTTCATCTTAACCCTCAAAATAAATGTTTTGCATTAGATTATAAAGCAAAAATTCTGATAATCAAAAGAAATTCGAAAGCCTTCAGCAAAAAAATCACGAAGGAAGAAGATTTTTCGGGTCGGTCGCCTTTCCGCCCTGCCTTATCTCGAAATGAAGATGCGGGCCTGTCACTTTTCCGCTCTCGCCTGTCTCGCCGATAATCTGCCTTGAACGGACAGAATCTCCTTTTGCCACAAGTATTTTTGAAAGATGGGCATAAACGCTTGTAATTCCGCCTGAATGCGCGATTATAAGATAATTTCCGAAAATCTCATCGTTTTTTTTTACAAATGAGACAATCCCGTTCTTGCAGGCGTAAACATTGTCTCCGACTTTTGAGGCGAAATCAATTCCGTTGTGCTGCCTCCAGATTCCGTAGACAGGACTTTTCCTCATTCCGAATTCCGAAGTTATTGAATTTGAATCGAGCGGAAGCGAAAAGCCTGAATCCAGGAAGAAAAGCCTCTGGTAAGGAGTGAAACGCTTTCCTTCAAGAAAATAAAATTTCTTTCCCTTGAAAACATAGGAAGGAGCGTCATCAGTCTGATTCTCGAATTCCTTGAAAAGAAGAATCTCGACGGCGTTCATAGGTTTTTCAGCGACAAAAAGACCTTTTACAGTCGGGACCAGAATCTGAATGTTCTCAAGAGGAAAAGAAACATCGGGAACAGAATTTATTGTGGAAAGCGTGTCGTAAGGAATTCCTGTAGAAGACGCGAGCGAAATCATAGTATCTTTCGGGCCGCAGGTGTAGACAAAAAACTCAGGATAAGTTTCCTTTCCTGAAAAATAACGTATATCGTTGTCGCGGACAGAAGACTGGAGCTGCCTGAAATTAAGGTCAGTTCTTTTCATAGTTTTGATTTCTGGAGAATATTCAGGTTTTATGTCGAAAGTTTCCGCTCCGCCTGAAACATAAAGGTCTTGTGAAAAAGCGGAAGAAAGAAAAACAAAAAAAAGCGGAATAAAAAGAAAGGATTTCATAACTCGTCCCAAAAAAAATTAAGGATGCCTTAAAGCAGTCAAGGCATCCTTAAAATCGCGGTATTCTAGAATCACTCAGAGATAGCATCTGAAGGACAAGAAGACGCGCAAGAGCCGCAGCTGATACATTTTTCAGCGTCAATCACTCTTACATCGTTCGCCTCAGCGATTGCTTCTACAGGGCAATCCGGTTCACATGCGCCGCAGTTAACGCATTTTTCCGCATCAATTTTGTAAGCCATAATCCACTCCTATAAATATGGGCTTCTTAAAATATACACCGTTTTTCCGCAAAAAACAATTAAAGTTTTCCGCCTTCAAGGTCGATATTTAAAATGTCAAGGGCATTTTCCCCTCCCACCCATGCCCTTGGCTGCCTGATGGGCATTGGCACGGCACAAACCGTGCCATTTTTTTTGCGGTTCATAAAAAACGATGGACTAACACCAACCGATTCGCTCGTTGACAGACAAATTGGATTTTCTTATTATTACTTGGATATGGAAAAAATCAAAAAGTCCACAATCATCTGGCTTTCAGTGTTTGCTTTTGCCTCGATTTTAATGGGCTCTGGACTCGGCTGGATGCTGTCTGAGACCCGCAATATAAAAAACACGGAATTCCTTAGTTCTTTGGACACCGCGCTTCCTACAAAACTTCTAGACATAAACGGCGAGCTCATAACAGAATTCGCATCCGATGAAAAACGGGAAATCATAAGCCTGAACAAGCTTCCCCAGCACATGATAGACGCTCTTCTTACACGCGAGGACAGAATCTTTTATTCGCACAAAGGATTCAGCTACAAAGCGCTTTTCCGCGCTGTATTCGGAAAACTCACAGGCCGTTCGCTCGGCGGAGGCTCTACTTTGACCCAGCAGATTGCAGGAACCCTGTACGCGGACAGGACCGATATGTCAATCGCAAGAAAGCTTAAAGAGCTCTGGTGGGCAATCCAGATGGAGAGGCGTTATTCAAAAAACGAAATCCTTGAGCTGTACCTGAACAAGATTTATTTCGGCGGAGGAACCTACGGAGTAAACGCCGCCTCAAAATATTATTTCGGGCACAACGCGACAGAAATAACTCCTGCCGAGTCAGCGATTCTTGTGATCCAGCTTTCAAATCCGGCGTTCTACAATCCTTTTGACCATCCGAACCGCGCTATGGAGCGCCAGAAAAATGTCCTGAACGCCATGGTGAAATCAGGCTACGTCTCGAAAGCGGACGCGGACCAGTCTTTTGAAGATTTCTGGGCGACTTTCGACTACACAAGGACAAGCTCTTCCGCGTATATGATGCGCGACGACAAAGCTCCCTGGTTCAGCGAGTATGTCCGCCGCGAGCTTGGAAACATGATTTACGGAAGCCAGAATATCTACACAAGCGGATTCACAGTAAACACAACCCTGAACCTTTCACACCAGAAAGCGGCCCAGGATTCAATGGACAAATGGATAAGAATCGCGAACGAACGCTACCAGGAAGAACATTCAAGCCGCTCAAGCATCGCGTACAGCACATACATTCCGATGACAGAGCTCATCTCCCTTATGTTCAATATTCCCCAGATAAAAGTCGGAGCGCAGCGTTCTGAATCAATCTCGAAATCAGAATACCTTTCAGCAATAAATCCTATAGTCGATGTGTTCTCTTTGATCGGCGGAATCGAAAACCTTAAAATCGATGTCGTGAACAAGGCGAACACACAAAGCAAAAAGGAAAACGAGAGGACTACAATCGAAGGAACAATGATTTCCCTTGAGAACAGCACAGGATACATAACCGCCCTGGTCGGAGGCTCAAAATACGACTCTGAAAACCAGTTTATCCGCGCGACACAGGCTCGTCTTCAGCCAGGCTCGACTTTCAAGCCTTTGTATTACACAGAAGCGATAAACTCAAGGAAATTCACTCCGGCGACAATAATCTCTGATACTCCAGTAGTATTCCATACATCGGACGGAAAACCTTACATTCCTCAGAACTTCCAGGGCGAATGGCTGGGAAATGTTCCGTTTTACTACGCGCTGAAAACTTCAATGAATGTTCCGTCGCTTAAAGTCCTGGACGGAATCGGCTTTGAATCCGCGATAAACATGGCGCTCAGGCTTCTTGGAATTCCTGAAAACGAAGTTTCTTCCCGTGGATTTGTTCCGGGCTATCCTATCGGACTTGGCGTCTGTTCTGTCCGTCCTGTTGAGCTTGCCCGGGCCTACGCTGTAATCGCGAACGGAGGAAAAGCTGTCACTCCGATGGCGATAAGAACTGTAGAAGACAGGAACGGAAATGTGATTCTGAATCCTGAACGTGAAATTCTTCAGAGCCAGCAGGCAAAAGGAGAAGCCGTTCAGATAATTCCGCAGGAGACAGCCTTTGTCATGACAAAGTTTCTTGAACAGACTGTGCAGTCAGGAACTCTGTGGCGGCAGAAATGGAAATTCACTTACACAGCTGAAAACGGAAAAAACTACGATATGCCTATGGCAGGAAAAACCGGAACAACCCAGAACTGGGCGGACGCATGGACATCAGGATTTTCTCCTTACTACACTTCAACATTCTGGTTCGGATTCGACAGGCCGGGTCAGTCGCTTGGCTTAAAGATAACCGGCGCGACACTCGCAGGTTTTGCATGGGGCGACTACATGAGAGAAGTCCACAAAGATTTGCTTTCAAAGGATTTTCCCCAGCCGCTTGAAGGCGTGATCAGAGTCACTGTCTGCTCGGAAAGCGGAGAAATACCAACTGCCGGATGCGAAGGACATCTTACAAACCAATGGTTTCTCCAGGGAACACAGCCGACAGCAATCTGCCATGTGCATTCATCCACTTCCTCCTCATTCCTTTCAATTTCAAGGCTCAGAAATGAGATGTACAAGTCCGGGCAGCATCTTACAGAAAGCTTTGACACAAGCCCTTTGAAAATAAACCTTGACTTTTTGAAGCCGGGATACGAGAATTCAAAAGAGGAAGAAACTTCAGTCTCGCAGACAAAAGAGACAAAAGAAGAGAACTTCGACTACAACTATTTCATGGAATAACCGGAAAACAGCTGAAACCTCTGCAGAATTTCGGATGTTCTATCATAAACTTGCGGAAGACCGAAAACATGCTTGTAAACATTGACGACATAAAAATCAAAAAGCGGGTCAGAAAAGACCTGGGCGACCTTGAGCCTCTGAAAAACAGCCTCAGGGCTTATGGGCTTTTAAATCCGATAACCCTGAACAGAAATCTTGAGCTTATCGCAGGCGAACGCCGTCTTGAATCAGCAAAGGAGCTAGGCTGGACAAGCATAAACGCAGTCATTGTGGACAATCTGACAGAAACAGAAGAGCTTGAAATAGAAATAGAAGAAAACAGCCAAAGGAAAGAATTCACAAGCGAAGAGCTTCTTGAAGGCTACAAAAGGCTTGAAAAACTCAGGAATCCGTCCTTGCTGAGAAGAATCCTGAACGCCTTCAAAAAATTAGCCGCCTGGATAAGACGGCTTTTCACAAGAAACTGATTTTCCGCGAATAAAAACGCATTTCAAGAAGAACAGCATTTTCTGTGCCTTTCCGCGTTTTCCTGCGCGTTTCAAAAAATGCAGAAACTTCCTAAACCTCGCAGATGAAATACTTTTTCTTTCCGCGGCGGAAAATTATGAGTTTTCCTTCAATCGCGGTTTCTTTTGTAATCATTTTCGCCTCGTCTGAGACAATCTCGCCGTTCACAGAAATCGCGTTCGATTTTATGAACTCGCGAGCTTCCCTTTTTGAAGACGCAATCCTGTTGTTCACAAGCATATCCACAAGATTCTCGTCTTTTTCAAACCTGAACGAAGGAATGCCTTTCATTCCAGACATAATGTCCTTTGCGGAAAGACCTGAAAAATCGCCCGCGAAAAGTTTCTGGCTCACGTTCACAGCGTTGTCCGCCTCTTCTTTTCCGTGAATGTCTTTCACAACTTCCCAGGCAAGCGTTTTCTGCGCGATCCGGGTTTCAGGCTTTTCCTGCTGTTCCGCATAGATTTTTTCGATTTCGTCTTTAGGAAGGAACGTGAAAACTTTCAAGTATTCCAAAACTTTTGAATCCTCTGTGTTGATTAAATACTGATAGATTTCGTAGGCGCTGGTCTTGTTTTTGTCTAGCCAGAGCGCGTTTCCTTCCGACTTTCCGAATTTTTTTCCTGTTGAATCGAGAATAAGCGGCATTGTGAAAGCGTAAGCGGTTTTGTCCAGCATTTTTCGGATCAAGTCAACGCCGGTTGTGATGTTTCCCCACTGGTCGCTTCCCGCGACTTCCATAATGCAGTTTTTCTCCTGGTAAAGGTGAACAAAATCGTAGCCCTGCATGAGCATATAAGAAAATTCCGCGTAAGTGATTCCGCTTTCAAGACGGCGCTGGATAATGTCTTTTCCGAGCATATAATTTATGTTCACATATTTTCCGATGTCGCGCAGAAAGTTCAGGAATGTGTAGTCTTTAAGCCAGTCGTAGTTGTCAACAAGCTCCGCGTTAGGAACCAGACGCGAAACCTGGGAACGGATTCCTTCGATATTGCGGTTCACCGCTTCTTCGGAAATGATTTCGCGTTCCGCAGTCGGACGCGGATCTCCGATTCTCCCGGTCGCGCCGCCGCACAGCAGAACAGGATGATGGCCTGCGTTGGAAAGTCGTTTTGCCATGCAAAGTGAAGAATAATGGCCAAGATGAAGGCTTGATGCTGTCGGGTCAGTTCCCCAGTAAAAACTGAACGGCTTTCCGTCCAGAACTTTCTGCAATTCGCTTTCTTCGCCGGCAACGTCTTTTATAAGACCGCGCCATTTCAAATCCTCAAACAATGACATATAAACCTCAAATGAAATTTTTCTAAAAAACCGAGAAAACAGAAAAAGCGCCAAGACGCAGAGAATTTTTAAGCTCCTCGATTTTTTTATTGTGATTCAGTATACTTGATTGAAATTATTTATGAAAGACAATGCAATCCTAAACAATGCGGTTTCGGAAAACCAGAAAGCCTTAAAAAACAGAGCGGAATATTCCGAAAAAACTTGCCATGCTGAATTCGTTCCGGCGGTTTTATTATGCCTGATATTTTTCCTTATTCCGCAAAATGTTTTTTCACTCGGAATCGGGCCGCAGATTGATTTTGCAGGCGGAACTGATTTTGAAAATCTGCTTTACGAAGCAGGTCTTTCATGCTCAATAAAAACGGACAATGTTCCGATTTCCCTCGGATTTTCGGCAGACTGGAGCTTATCCGAAAAACTTTTCAGGGCGAACGCGGTATGCGATTACTGGATTTTGAACCCTCAGGTCAGCGATTACGCTTCGTTTTTTGCAGGATTCGGAGGAATGGCAGGCGTTTCGTTTGGCGGTTTGAGGAAAAACGAGATTTTTTTCAATGCGGCTCCGCGTTTTTTTTTCGGCCTGAACTGGATTTTCTACGACGGATTTCTTGAATATTTTGTCCAGCTGGCGGCAATGCCGGAATTTTCGTTCGGAAACATAGAAAGCGAAAACAGATTCGCGCTGAAGTTTCCGTGCAACGCAGGAATCAGGTTTTATTTTTAAGCACAAACAATTTTTTTGCGATTAATAAAACTCGGCATTTGGCTAAACAATCTTCTTTAATTCCGCTTCACTATCTCAAGTCCACTTCAAACGAGCCGTTTCCGTTTCTGCCCAGAAGATTTGAAAGAAAAGGGAGAACCGACTCAAGATGCTCTTTCAGTCCGAACGAAGGCTGAACCACGAACATCCCGCTTCCGTAAAGACGCGGATTTCCGCTTCCGGTTGATTTTTCAAGAGATGTTTCCGTATGGCTTTCCGCTTTATCGACAAGAAGCCTTGCGTCAAGGACTTCTGTGTGGCTGTCCTGGTTTTTCACGGAAGCTAAAATCGCCTGCTTCATGTTTTCTATTTCGTCAGTTTTGTTTGCAAGAAGCGGATACCAGAGCATAATTTCCGCGGCGAACCATTTTTTGTGCGCGGATGAAACAAGCTCCGAAGCGTCCGTAAAGTCTGATTTTTCCTCGTAGCTCGGGTCGCAAAGAATCGCGCCGCGCCTTATTTTCGGAGGAAGATTTTTTCTTAAAGTTTCCCAGCCGCTTGCGTTTTTCGCATTGAACGAGCATGAAGGATTTATCCGCCCGATGTTGTTCTCCAAAGCCTGAAATTCTGTCTTGTGAAGCTCGTTCAGACTCACAAACGAGCCTCGTTCAGAAAAGCAAAGCTCAAACGCGGGGCTTCCGGGATAAAAACCTTTTTTAATCCAGCTATCAACAAAATCAATATAAGGAAAAAGATTTTTCGGGAAAGCGGATTTTTTTTCAGGATTTTCCGCCTCGCTCAAAAGCCTTAGGATTCCGTTTTCCGCTTCATGTGTCTTTTCTGCTTCCGTGCTCCGCAAATCGTAAAGCGCTCTTCCTGCGTGCGTGTCAAAAAACGAGCAAGGCTTGTCCTTCCTTTTCAGATATTCAAGAACGTACAAAAGCGTTGTGTGCTTTAAAATGTCAGCGTGATTTCCCGCGTGAAAACTGTGCAGATACGAAAGCATTTT
Organism: uncultured Treponema sp.; assembly: GCA_964606655.1. Taxonomy (GTDB): domain Bacteria; phylum Spirochaetota; class Spirochaetia; order Treponematales; family Treponemataceae; genus Treponema_D. Next base: position 1,902 of record CAZSHF010000008.1, on the reverse strand, counting down.
TTCTATAAAGTCAAATGTCGAGTTTTAATGTATTAGCAAAAATGCACTTTCGGCAAGAAGGTTTAAATGCGTCTGCCGAAATATCGCAGCCGCATTTAACTTCAAGTTTGATTCTCAAACTTGCCTATTTATATGCACACTTCCGTGTGCCAACAAGTCATTTTCGGAAACTGAAGTTTCCTGCAATGCCTTGTTTTTAAGAACCCGATTATGAAAAACGGATTCCGCATTCGTCAAAAACTGTGGTGGTTGAGTTTATCGAAACCACCAAACAAGTTTTGCCTGCAATTTTCAAGTTTTATAACTCACTTGTGCAGATTGTTTTTCAAATCGGAACCTTGCCTACGTACATTTTTTACTGTTCGCGAATAAAACTCGACATTTGACCTATAATTCTCCTAAATTAATAGTATACTTTTTTACTATAGCACAAAAGAGTCAAGTTTATAACCGGAACACATCAGAAAGCCAGAACTTCCGAATCATAACCATCTTTAAAACCCGAATGCCGGAAAAAAGCATAAAAAAAACAAAAATTTAAAAACAGTCTCATTGCTTTGCGCAAGACAAGGACTTATATTAAAAAGGTGGAAAGTCAATTTACTGGAGGTACGGGAAAATGGCAAATGAAGACAAGAAAGATTTCAATGCTATGCTGAATGACAGCAAGGATATGCCTAAATTTCAGGTCATAACTGACAAGAAAAGCATTGAAAAATACGGCGGAAGCAGAATGTATTTCGCGCCGCCGATTGACTACGACAAAGTGATGAGAAAAGTTCCTTACGGAAAAGTAATCACGGTCGGAAAAATCAGGGAACACTTCGCGGCCTTGAGCGGAGCGGACTTCACCGAACCGATTACAGCAGGAATTTTTGTTTCAATCGCGGCATGGGCAAGCCATCAGCGGACTGAGGACAAAACGCCTTTCTGGAGAACTCTAAAAGCGAACGGCGAGCTGAACGAAAAATATCCGGGCGGAGTTGAATCGCAGAAGAAAAAGCTTGAGGAAGAAGGACACACAGTAATCGAAAAAGGCAGGACAAACATCCGCTTCTATGTGAAAGACTACGAGAAAGCCCTTTTTGACTTGGAGTGAAATCTGCCGGACTTGAGTTTTTGAAAAATCTGACAATGCAAAGTAAAAGCAGGCTGCTCTAAAAAACAGGACAGTCTGCTTTTTTATTAATCAAGTTTTTTTTCGTTGAAATTATGAAAATCGGGAACAAGGCAGCCCTGCTTTCTCCGACCGCCTGAATCGCGTTCAGCAAAACATAATACGCCCCGAAAAGGAAACTTGTCGTAAGAAGAATTCTTACAAATTTGTGTCCATAGCCAGTTTAGAAGCAGCGCGCCACTGACACGATTTCATAGCCTGCGTCTTCAAGAGCCGAAACCGCTTTTTCAAAATTTTCTTTTTTCACAAGAATGTAATCTGTGTTGAATGTGGAGACCGCGAAGATTCCGATTTTTTCAGAAGCAAGAACGCCCGCGATTCTTGAAAGGATTCCAATCAGCGAAAAATCAAGAACGCCTTCATCAATCCGAAACGCTTTCCAGCCGTCGTCGCGCTCTGTCGCGTTTTGGGGAACATCCTGAACGCGGCAGACGAGCGAGTTTTCCCCGTCGGTTTTTGAGGCGAACACAAAAGGCGAAGAAAAATCGACTTCCGAAAAATCTCGGACTTTGCAGATAGAAAAGTCTGTGCCAATTATTTCAAGTCTCATGGCAACTCCAATAAAAAGTCAATCTCCTAACCTATCGAATCAATTTCACGAAGCCAAACGTTTACGCTTGCGTCGCTTGGCATTCTAAAATCTCCGCGCGGAGAAAGGTTTACAGTTCCCACTTTTGCTCCGTCCGGCATACAGCTTCGCTTGAATTGCTGGCTAAAAAATCGCT